>NZ_CEYLVT010000091.1:0-27508 GCF_982860115.1 Moorena sp. | reverse complement strand
ACCCCACACCCCACACCCCGTAAAGCTTTTAAGGCTGTTTGTCACCCCGTCAGCCTAGGGTGGCTATGATAAATTATTACAAAATAATAGCTATAGCCTTTGCTGATTAAGGCTTTGAGTATTTTAAAAATGTAATTTAAATAAAAATGTATGGCTCTCCTAGACTCATTTACTATAATCAGTCTAAGAGAGCCATTTAATGTTGCTTTGAACAGCTGTTTGCTGGAGATGGCTTGATTGGTTTTACTGGTGGTATCAGTGCGATTCTCGAACCGATTATGTTTCGTAGTAAAAGTTAATAGTTGTTGAACTAAGGCGGATTCATGTTCCAAGAGATTGCTGCTCAAATTGCTTTTTCTCCCTCCTTGCCCTATTTAGCCACAGTTCTAGGGGTGACTAGCATCGGGGGACTACTGGGCTGGCGCTGGTGGCAACGAAAAAATACTTACAAATCTCTAGAGTCACTCCCCTGTCCTCCCAAACACTGGTTATTGGGAAATCTTCCTCAGGTATTAGCAGCAGTCAAACAGAAGAAATTCTTCCAATTATGGTTTGATTGGAGCAAGCAGCTAGGCCCGATTTATGTTTTCTGGATGAACCCTCCACTTCTGGTTTTGGGTCAGCCAAAGGTGATTGAAAACACCATTGTGAATGGGATGAGAGATGGAAGCTTGGTTCGGTCTGAGCGAATCCGCCAAGTTTTGAACGACCTTGGTGCTGCTCCCATTCTTATCGGCCAAAACGGGACTGAGTGGCAGTGGCGACGCCAGGCTTGGAATCCTGAATTCAGTTCTAGAGGTCTGTCGAAATACTTTAACATTATTAACCTTGCCTGCGAACAAGTAATTGCCAGACTTCAGCAAGATGCACCGCAAACAGAGGTAATGGTAGATTCCGTGTTTGTGGAACTAACCATGAAGGTGATTTCGAGTTTAGTGATGGGAATTCCTGTGGATGGAAAATCGTCTAGTTCTGAAGGACCACCCCTCGATATTCTCAAGGCTCACGAGGCGATGTCTATTTTGGGCTATCGAGCCCTACGGTTAATGACTGGCGAGAAGATATGGATGAAATATTTGCCCACTAAGGCTTCACGAGATTACTGGAGAGCAAGGCGATATTTAGAGGGTGTGATTGGTCCGCGAGTGGACTTAGCCTTGAAGATGAGAGAACAAAACCCGACTAATTGGGGCCAGGTAAGTCCAAAGTTCCAGGAATCAATGTTGGTGAAAATAGCGGCTAAGGAACAAAAATACACTCGGAAAACACTGATAGCAGAAACTATTGAACTCTTGATTGCTGGTACTGATACCACAGCTCATACTTTATCTTTTGCAGTAGGAGAGTTAGCCTTAAATCCAAGGGTTTTTCAGAAAGCACAAGCTGTGGTTGACCAGAGTTGGCAAAGTAATGGTGGCCTTAAGGGTGGGATTAATACAGAAAGTCTGAAGAAATTGAGTTACATCGGTGGGATTATTAAAGAGACTTTGCGCCTTTATTCCGTTGCCTCAGGTTCCGCTTCCTTGAAGGCTCAACGTGACACCGTGATTGAGGGCAACCTGATTCCTCGTGGCACGATCATCCGGTTTTCAATGCTTGCTGCTGGGCGAGACCCAGAGGTCTATGCCAACCCCGAGGAATTTTTGCCAGAGCGTTGGTTAGACCAGGGCAAGGGCAGCAGCCCACTTCCCATGATAAATTTTAGCTCAGGTTCTCATCGTTGCTTGGGAGAGCATCTGGCAATGCTGGAAGCAACGGTAATACTAGCAATGCTGCTCCGTTATTTCGACTGGGAGTTGGTCAATGGTCGTTCATCTGTTGAACAGTTACAACAGAACCTTTTGATTTATCCGTCTGATGGGATGCCAGTGCGTTTTAAGGCCAGAGACTTCCAGTGTATTGAAGAAACTTACTAGGGAGTAGGGAGTAGGGAGTAGGGAGTAGGGAGTAGGGATTAAGGGCAGTCATGGGGGTTTCCACGGGGCTGACAATGATTTTTGGGTAACCTATCTCTTAATAAGAGACCTTCATGATATACCCAGTCATGCCCCTGACCGCTAACAGCTTTCCGACCCTTAACAGTAAGGTGTTAAGACCATGTTAAGCTTATAGATTAAAAGGCTCCCGACCACTATCTTATCATAGGCACGGACAACTATGCGACCTGATTTGCAGGACTTGGTGATTTCACAGGACTATCTCAGCAATTTGATTGGGGAGAAGCCAGAGCGAGTCAGAGGTTTTTTCCTAGAGAAACCAAAAGAACCAGGAGATTTCCTGATCAAATTGGGTAGAGGGTCCTTTCTATGGCTGAAATATAAGGCAGTTAGACGGCTGGTGAAAGAAGTGGATCGATACAATACGGTGATTAGAGCTGTACACATTAATGATCAATTAGAAGAAGCTGGTAATCCAGGTGTTGGTCTCAGTAATCGGGAGCGAGTGCTCGAAGCCCTTGGGGTGATGAAAACGGATTTAGTGCGTGCGTTGAAGACAGAACGAATTCTCAGGGAGAATAAGCAGTTTATTACTAAGAATCCTCAGCTATTTACTACTAATTTAACTACCTTGACCGCCCTGCACTTGAGTGATCAGGCCAGTGAGTATGGACGAGTGCTAGACCAAGCCTTGCAGGTAGCAGTGGGGGTACAAGAGGAAATGAGAAAATTGCAGAATCAGCGTTAGAGGCTCTATTTTAGGGAGTTGGGAATAGGAAACAGGGAAAAAATTCTGTGCATCGCTGGTTTTTTGAATATTGAGGATAATTAGGATGACAACAGTATTAAATCTAGAGCCCATTACCACTCTGACCAGAGAGCAGTTTTATCGCTTATGTAAGGCGAATCCTGATTTACAGCTTGAACGTTCACCCCACGGTAATTTAATTATTATCACCCCTTTAGGCGGAGAAAGTGGTAGTATTGAGGCGAATCTGATTGGTGATTTAATTATTTGGAATCGTCAGACTCGGTTGGGGGTTGTCTTCAGTTCTCAGACTGTGTTTAGTTTACCAGGTGGTGGCGATCGCTCTCCCGATGTATCTTGGGTAGCCCTGGAACGATGGACAGCACTGAGTCAAAAAGAAAGAGAAGGGTTTCCACCGATTTGTCCCGATTTTGTGATTGAGTTGCGCTCACGGACAGATCGATTAAAGCCGCTACAGGAGAAAATGCAAGAATATTTAGCCAGTGGCTTGCGTTTGGGTTGGTTGATTAATCCCCAGGATAAACTGGTAGAAATTTATATGGCTAACCAACCTGTAAAAGTAATAGCAATGCCTGTAGTGTTAACAGGAAATGAGGTGTTACCGGGGTTTAGTTTAGAAGTTAGAAGTTAGAAGTTATAAGTTAGAAGTTAGAATTAATAATTTTAGAATTGAGAATTGAGAATTGAGAATTGAGAATGAAGTTCGATGAGACTTTTTGCTAAGGAAGTGATGCCTTACGTTTAGAAAGTCGGGAGTCGGGAGTCGGGAGTCGGGAGTCGGGAAAAACCCTATATTATATATATAATATTACTATGAAAACAGCTATATAATATACCTTATTCTTTCTTCCCACACTCTCCCATCGGGTGCATCTCCTAAAAGTTGTTTGACCCAGCAGTGGTGCGTTACGGGCAGCAACCTAATCCTGGCTACGAGGTGAAACATGCAAGCCCCTAACTTGTCAAAAATTATTTAGGGTTGCTATATTTTGTTCAAATAGATTTGATTCAATTTCAGTTCAGGGATACAATAAATGACGGCTCCACTCTCTTTGTCCAAACTACTAAGCCCTTTTGAATTAGGTGATTTATCTTTAAAAAACCGAGTAGTAATGCCTCCTTTAACTAGAGGTAGAGCAGTTAATCTGGGTATTCCCAATGATTTAATGGTGGAATATTATACTCAAAGAACTGGAGTAGGTCTAATTATCACTGAAGGTACTTTTATTTCCCCTCAAGCTAACGGTTGGGTAAATGCTCCTGGTATTTATACTCTGGAACAAACTGAAGGGTGGAAAAAAGTTGTTAGTGGTGTACACTCTAAAAATACGCCATTATTTTTGCAGCTTTGGCACTGTGGTCGGGCTTCTCATAGTAGTTTCCATGATGGTAAGCTAGCTGTTGCTCCTTCAGCCATTAAAATTAACGAAGAATATGTTCATACCCCTCAGGGAAAACAGCCTCACGAAACTCCACGAGCCCTGGAAACTGAAGAAATACCCCAAATAGTAGAAGAGTATAAAAAAGCGGCTGAAAATGCCAAAGAGGCAGGTTTTGATGGGGTAGAAATTCATTCAGCTAATGGTTATTTACTGGACTCTTTCCTGCAATCTAAAACCAACCAAAGAACAGATAACTATGGTGGTAGTATTGAGAATAGATATCGTTTACTCAAAGAAGTAATCGAAGCTGTAATAACTGTTTTTCCAGTCAATAGAGTGGGGGTTCGTTTGTCTCCTAATGGTTTATTTAATGATATGGGGTCTGTGGATTATCGTGAAACCTTTCTTTATGTGGCTAAAGAGTTAAACAGTTATGGGTTAGCTTATATCCATCTATTAGATGGGTTGGCGTTTGGATTTCATGAATTAGGAGAACCGATGACTTTGGCTGAGTTTAAAAACGTTTTTGATGGTACAATTATTGGTAATTGCGGCTATACTAAAGAAACAGCCGAAGCGGCAATTCAAGAAGGTTTGGCGGATTTAATTGCTTTCGGAAGACCTATTCTGAGTAATCCAGATTTAGTTGATCGCTTCGCTAATAATTGGCCACTCAATCCTATTCCAGATGTGAAACTTTGGTATTCTCCAGGTAAAGAAGGTTATACTGACTTTCCTACTTATAATGCGGAAAACTAGCGAGGCTCTGACTAACTAAGTGCGGTCTAGCCTGAAATGTAAACCCTAAATGCATTTAGGGTTTACAATTTTTTGACCGAACAGTGGTTCATTACGGGGCAGGTTCAACTCTTGCCTCTTGCCTACTCTTTCCAGAGCCGCTGCTCCCTAAAATCCAGAAATTGTGTACCTCCTAGCTATGAGACTTGCTCTATAATAATAGATAAACCAAAAAACAACTACCAAGATCATGCTGGATTGGTTAGCACTGTGGGGACTTTCTAGTGCCGGTGGTTATCTCGCCAAGGAAGTAATTAGTCCGTTGGCCAAAGAGGCTCTAGAAGACTACACTAAAGATTTTTTCAAAGAATCTATCAAAGATTATACCGGACTATCGGATCAAGATACCCAGAAAAAACTCTTGGTTAAAGCCTTAAAAGCTTTTGTGGCTTTAATGGAAAAGGAATTAAAAGTTGCTGACCTATCTAAGCAAGAAATAAAACAGTATACTAAACCCCTCAAGGAGTATATTAAGAACCAATCCGTTAAAGCTATCCTGGGAAGTGCCTTTAACTATGGCTGTAAACAAATAGATACCGATACATTAGCCAAGACTTGGGTTGAGCTAAAGTTATTACCATTACCGGAAGAATTTCGGTGGAAGTATATTGGTAAACAGTATCTCAAGCAAGTACAAACTATCATCAAGCAATCGGATAAGTTACGGCCTATCTGGGATTCCCAAACTTTAGATGCGATCGCTGAAAACACTAAAGCTACAGCAGGCATTATCCCTGATTTTAACTTAAGGGAATATCAAGAAGCAATCCTAGAAAGCTATGGTAATTTAAAATTAGATAGTTTGGATACCGATGGTTCTGCCTATAATCAACTAAAACTATGGAGGATATTTATCCCCCAAAATGTGCGAGAAGTTCATGACCTGATGCCAGAGGCGATTCATGAACTGCCTAAAGATTATTATCAAAAAGTGCTAGAGAGTGGTCAACTAGAACAGGAAATTGACCAAAAGAAGTTGGAACTAGCTAAATACGCTTATTATCAACAGCCGATAAAATCCGTATTAGATGTGATCAAGGACTCTCAAGGCTATCGGTATTTGGTGGTTTTAGGAGACCCAGGCTCTGGTAAATCTACCTTGCTGCACTATTTAGCATTGGAGTGGGCAAGAACCGATCTAACTACTGAACGTTCTCTACAGATTCCGTTACTGATTGACTTACCCACTTATATCCGGAATCGCGATAGTGGACAGTGTCAGAATTTCTTGGAATTCTGCCATCAAAGTAGTGGAGCGATAGGTCATCTGAATCAAAATAAACTTGATGATCAGTTAAAGGCTGGTCAAGTCTTAGTGATGTTTGATGGCTTGGATGAAGTGTTTGAGCCAGGGAAACGAGAGGATGTAATTACGGATATTCATCGCTTTACCAATACCTATCCTAAAGTAAGAGTAATTGTGACATCTCGGGTAATTGGTTATAAACCCCAACGGCTACGGGATGCTGAATTTCGTCATGTTATGCTCCAAGACTTGGACTCGGAACAAATTCAAACCTTTATCGAGCACTGGCATGATTTAACCTTTACTGATCAAGCCGATAAAGTTAGGAAACAGGAGCGCTTACAAAAAGCAATTGAGACATCCTCCCCAATTCGACAACTGGGGCAAAATCCCCTATTACTAACCATGATGGCAATCCTGAATCGCAATCAAGAATTGCCTCGTGACCGCTCTGAACTCTATAACCAATCCTCTCGATTACTGCTCCATCAATGGGATGTGGAACGAACATTACTTGAAGATAATCGTCTTGATCCAAAGACAATTGATTATCAAGATAAGCAACAGATATTGGCAAAAGTAGCAGATTTCATGCAGAGCAATCAAGCAGGATTAGCGGGAAATCTGATTAGTGCAGAAGATTTAGAAAGGATTATCTTCGATGAGCTTAAATTACGGGAGGTTACTAATCCCAGAGCCGTTGCCAAGGTAATGATTAATCAGTTGCGCACCCGCAATTTTATCTTGTGTTTCATGGGAGCAGATTACTACGCTTTTGTGCATCGGACATTTTTGGAATATTTCTGTGCTTGGGAATTTGTCAGGAAATTTGAGAAAACCCAGGAGATTGACCTAGAACAGTTACAAACCCAGGTATTTGGTCAGCACTGGCGGGATCAATCGTGGCATGAAGTGCTCAGGTTGATTGTGGGCATGATTGATTCCAAGAAAGCTGGAGAAATGATTGAGTATTTGATGGCACAAGATGGAAATCGAAGGAATAAATTTAAGAATTTATTTCTGGCAGCAGATTGTTTGTCTGAGGTTAGGAATCGCTATGAGATTAAATTAACGGATACTGAATTACTGAATCGCTTTCAATACTTAGTTCAGTGTCAATATGAGGCAAGGTTAGTCCGTGATCTTCGCACTAAAATTGTTGTAGCAGTAGCCACCTATTGGCAAGACGATCCAGATACCTTAGCCCTACTTCAAGAATTGGCTCGCTCTGATACTGATTCGTGGGTGCGAGGTAAAGCAATTGAACAGTTAGCTCAAGGTTACCAAGACCATCAAGATACCTTAGCCCTACTTCAAGAATTGGCTCGCTCTGATACTAATTGGAGGGTGCGAGGTAAAGCAATTGAACAGTTAGCTCAAGGTTACCAAGACCATCAAGATACTTTACCCCTACTTCAAGAATGGGCTCGCTCTGATAAAGATTGCTTGGTGCGAGTTACAGCAATTGAACAGTTAGCTCAAGGTTGGCACGATCAGCCTTGGTTATGGGAATTTTTATGCGATCGCACTCTCAATGACCCCTTTGAGCTTAAGAAACCCTGGCATAGAAATCCTCGAGAAGCAGCCCTTAAGGCCATCCTCGAATATTATCCTAACCATTCCCAAACCCGATCCTTATTACAGGATAGAGCAGACCATGACTCCGATCCTCAACTGCGGAAGTTTGCTCAGGAGGAATTGGCCAGATTATCGAGCTTTTCATAATAATCAAGTATAGAGGGTTTCCAAACCATTTGTAAACTCATAGATTGTCGAAAAAGGCAAGAGGCAACAGGCAAAAGACAACAGGGGCAAGAGCTCCAGAGTTTTTTAGTTTACTAAAATAAGACCTTATCCGTTTACATTTCAAATGTAAAACCTAGATATACCAGATCTTTAGGGGTGACAGAAAGTAAAAAAACTCCCAAAGTCAAGAACCTTGGGAGGGTCATTTTAGGTTATATTCAACCCAGTCTAGCATCGGTATTTGATTAGTATGGATCATCAAATGAAGTACCGACATTTGCTTCTAACCACTTGGCGATCGCATTTTGGCTTTCTTGGTCTGTTGCTAACCTTTCCATCATTACCACAACATCCATTTCTGGGACATCTAGAGAATATCCATTTACTTCAAGGAAAGTTGCCATCACTGCGAAAGCGACCCTTTTATTGCCATCTATAAAGGGATGGTTTTTTGCCAAACCATATCCATAGGCTGCTGCTAAATCAAATAAGGTTGGTTGACCATATACAAATAGATGTCTAGGTCTGGCTAAACTAGCCGATAGCAGATTTTCGTCCCGAATACCTGGACTTCCCCCATGTTGTGCAATTTGATCACCATGAATAGCTCTGGCTATAGCTTCCGATATCCACAGCGGTTCCCTCACTTAGCCAGCTCCCTCAACGCATTTTCATATTTTTTGCTGACTTTCTGATAAGCTGCCATTACTGTTTCAAACTCAGGGTCTTTCGTGGTGATTTCAACACCATCAGCGGTTTCTGTGATAAATACAGTATCTCCCTCACCAACATTCAGCTGTTGTAGGATCTCTTCAGGTAGAGTTATGCCTAGGGAATTACCAATTTTATTAATTGTGAGCTTGTACATAGTGTAAAGGGAGTTGGGAGTCGGGAGTCGGTAGAAATCCTATATTATTATATATATATCATTACTATAAAAACCGCTATATAATATTCTCTATTCTTTCTCCCCACACTTCCCGCGCCCGAGCCCCAAACTCTTCTCCCTACTCCCCATCAACGAGACAAAATCAAATTCAAAACATTCAACTCATTGGATGTCAACAAATACTTATCCGTAAACATCTTTGTTCGGAGTTGCTCTAGGGAATAGCTATTAAATACAATAAACGGAAAATCTTGATACTCCTGACCAATGGGTAAAACAGTATCAACAGGGTAAAATTGGCGAATATAACTACTCAGAATCTTACGAAATCCAGCATCTTCCGGTTCTTCCGGTTTAGAAGCAAAATATTTCTTCAAAGCCTCCCCAGCAATAAAGGTAAATAACGGCAACGCATAATATTGATCAAATCCTTGAGATTTCTGCTCAAACCATTGGGTTTTAGGAGCTGAATTGCCAAGGGTTTCCAGTAACTCTATGCCATCCTTGAGCCCAGAACGTAGGTTTTCTGGATAAGACTGACTGTCACTCATCCTTTTCATAGTTTCCAACAGGTCATCAGTAACAGCTCTCGTTATTTTTACCAACTTGATCTGATAGGTTTCCTGTAATCCATTAGGAATCGGTACCACCAGCAACCCACCACTAATGTAACCTGTCTCAATAGCGCCTAAGTTTAGTAATTTATCCAACCCATCGTTAACCAACTGATTAAATTGGTTATTGAAAAACTCTACTAAAGAAAGATAATTGGATTCTGCTGTATCCCTAACCAAAAACTCCGCTTCATCGAGTAACTGCTTTAGTCTAGTAGACACTTCCTTTAAACGATGATCGGATCGTTTCCGGTAAGATTCTTTGTTAAGCTCACGGATTAGATTATCTATCTGAGCAGTAAACGTATTCCCTGCTGCTGAAATCGACTTACCTCCGATGGGAATTATCAAAAAATTCTTGCGACCAATCTTTCCATAGCCCTGGATTCGAGTCATGATCGACCCTTTCAAAATTAATAGAATATTCAAAAGACTCAGCACACTTTCCTGGATAAACAGCTGCTGTTGTTGATCATCTTCGGCATCATAATAAACAGAACGCTCAGCTAAATAGAAAATAAGTTCTTTATCTTGATCATCCAGAGTCTTAACTAATCCATCGTCTTCGTACTGACCACGACCTCTGTAAATTACCTGAATCACTTCCATCAGATTCTGCTCAATCTCGAACCGAGGAATTTCCACTAGGATATGCTTAGCCTTGGGAAAGGATAGACCTCGACTCCCGGAAGCGGTCATAAACACCACCTTTACCTGATTCTTATACTGCTGGATTTGCTCCTTTTCCGATTCAGATATATTAGCATGGATTTCCAAATAATCCTGATACTTTTTAAACTCCCCTAGCTCCTTTCTAATCCTTTCAATTAGTTCCGCTAATCTCCGCTTATTCTGGATATAGACCAGTATTTGGTCAACATCCGACCGAGCCATTAATCCCTGGATATCTTGTAAAATTGTTTTTTGAATAGATTTGACTAAATTATCCTTTTCTTTGAAATTAGCCTCTTTCCTAAATCGACAAGATTCTACCAAAACTTTGTAAGTAATATCTAAATTGCTAGCTGGGTAGGAATTAGCATTGATAACCGTTGCGTCTAAACGTTTAAATTTAAACCGTTGCTTTGACAGGGGTAATCCCAAACCATAATTTTCCGAATTTCCCAAACTCCGGAAGTAAATCTTATCCGGTTCCGATGAAGATTCAGATAAATGTTGTTCAATGACACTTGGATCAACAATCGAGGCATCTGCTAGAATTATCTTGGTGTTAAAGCCATGGCCAGAATCCATCAATTTATACTTAGATAGTATAGCGTGAATACCATTTAAAAATTCAACTCCTCCATCATCACCAGTTATCTCATCGATCATGATAAATAAATGCTTGATTCTGCCAGAAATAGCCTGCATCTTAGCAGGAATAACCAACCCTGCCCTCTCGTTGTAAGCGTTTCTGAAAATTTTCTCAAAATGCTTTAAGGTGTTACCGGTCTGAGTGGCTTTCAAAGACTGGATAGACACCGTAGCAACAATACTATTAGACTTATGCTCATCAATAAGGCAATAAATGGCTTCACAAATACTATTTAAAACCCCCTTAGACTTCTTGCCACGGTCTTGAATTTTATCATCCGTTAAGTGCTCCAGACGATTCGAGCGCTTTCCCAATCGTTTAATCGTTCTACTATCGAAAAAATCAACATCTTTGCTCTTCAAATTTCCTTGATGCTGATTCCAGAGGTATTGGACAGTGTAGCGTCCAGAGTTGTCTGAAATTAAATTAGCATTAGTGTTGATAGTGATTACCCGATTATCGCACAACTCTCCGGTAGCTGAGTCTTTAAACTTTTCAATAATGTCAAGATTGACTTGTTTCCTGGGACTGACGTAGAAAAACAAAAATCCCTGGTCAACATGAGCCTTGAGAAAGTTTGCGATCGCAGTCGTCTTCCCAATGCCCGGATTGCCTGTTAAAAACAGATAGGTCTGGTCAGAAAGCAGCGCCTTCCTAATCAATTCCCCATGAGCATCCCGCAAATTCATCGGTTTACTTAACTCCAGTTCCTTGCTTAGATCGGGTGGCACCTGAGCAATAGAATTAACAAACCCCTCGATGTGCTCTTTATGATTTACTTTGGTTATCCTATCTGGTGGAATTGCTAACAGATTATCCACAAACTGCTTACCTTCCTGAAAACTGCGATAAGCATTCCGTTGGATTTGCTTTAACACCAGCTGACGGGCATCCTTAATCTCCTTAGGACTAGAATCATGTTTATAGATCTCGTGACAGGTTTCCAAAACCTCTCGATTCGTCTGGTTTACAGACATCGCACTAATTCCGCGATCGCTATAGCCCACTACATTACATACTACCGGTGTTTGCTCCGATAAAATACCAATCTCTCTCAGGAATTGATGAAAGCTATGAGCATAACTACCCGCCTGAATTAACTTAGTAGTTTCCTTATCTCTGACCTTAAATGCTGTAAAGTAACTCTTCAGCTCTTTAGCAAACTTAAAATCCAAGTTTTTCGTATCTAAGCGGAGATTAGAAAAAACACTTTTAGATTTTAAATAGTTAATCTCGCGAATTAATCCATTCCGGAGAATCTCTACATAATCCAAGTTTTCAATATCCGCATCTGTCTGAATGGAAAATACTGACAAATCTACACAAAGCACCCGAAACTCTTTACCGCGATATCCTAGCAGCATCAGAGTATCGGCTTTCAGAAACTCCCCTTTCTTAGAATACTCCCTAATTTTACTGTTCACATTGTTAACAGTAAAATTATTAACCTGAGCCACATTATTCCTAGAAGGTCTGGTTTGAGTAGCTAACTCCTGATAAAATTGAGACAATACCTCACTATACCATTGGTCATCTCCTTTACAATAGGTACCGATACTATTATCATCACAGAAACAGCACTGGTAATAGACAATTTCCAGATGACGCCGCTTATGTTTATCACTCCAACCGATAGCCTTGAGATAGTCCCTAAAGAAATTCAAACCCGATAAGAAGCCTTTCTGAAGGAAAAACGTACTCCATTTCTCAGCCATCTCTCTTTCCAAAGGACTGATCAGCTTATCCACAATCCGCTGGAGGATCTTCCGAAACTTCAGTTGCTGCAAATCGTGACAATATAAATTACCAAAATTGTGCTTAATCTTCTTTTGCTCAATGTCAGCTAGAATTCCAATATTAAATCCAACTTCAAAGAGGCGACCTAAATCTTCTGCTATTTTAGTCATTTTTAAAAGTAGGGTGCGTTAATGAAATGTAACGCACCATTTGTATGTTAATTTTCGGTGCGTTACGCTCACGGTCATCTTATCACTTAATCACTTGATCACGGTGCGTTACGCTTACGCTAACACACCCTACTTTATCACTTAATCACTTGATCACGGTGCGTTACGCTTACGCTAACACACCCTACCATCCAAACCGACTATTCATACCAAATTTCTTGTGGTTTTTCTTTCCTGGTATCCCTTGCCCAATCGCTTGGATAAATTCCCTGAGCGATAAAGCGATGGATACTTGAATACTGCCAATCTTGGGGATTTTTGCACAATCGATGATGCACAGGATTATTATGAATATAATCACAATGTAGAGCAAAATCCCGTTCATCCCTAATTAAATGCTCCCAAAAACGGCGTTGCCAAAGATTGCTTTCTTTTCGCTTCTGTCGTGAGGTAGAAACCACTCGATCAATTCCTAATTCTTGTCCATAATGTTTGGTTACATAGGTTTTAATTAATCGCAATCTCACTGAAAAATCTAGCTCATCAGGGGGTAAAGTCCATAAACAATGAAAATGGTCTGGTAATAAAACAAAAGCATCAATGTAAAAAGGATATTTTTGCCTTACTTTTTCCATGGCTTCTCTGAGAGCTTTTCTAGCTATATCACTACAAAGCCAAGGATGTCGTTTATAGGTGACTTGTGTGATAAAGTAGCTTCCCCCAGAAACACGAGGTCTTCTATAATTAGGCATTAGCTTAGTAGGGTGCGTTAATGAAATGTAACGCACCATTTGTATGTTAATTTTCGGTGCGTTACGCTTACGCTAACACACCCTACTTGATCACTTGATCACTTAATTTTCGGTGCGTTACGCTTACGCTAACGCACCCTACTTGATCACTTGATCACTTAATCACGGTGCGTTACGCTTACGCTAACACACCCTACCGCTAAGAACAATTTAATATATTTCTGACTTCAGTTAAAAACGCCAAGCAATTAAACTTACCCTTACCTCTCATATGATTAAACAAGGACAAAGCGCCAACAGAATAATCCCCAATCAAATTTTCATAAGGGTCTAACTTAAAACTAATCTCTTTTGCCTTCTGGTATCGCCAAAAGTGAAACAGACTCAAATACTGGACTATGTCTTGTTTCAGAGGAGTATTATAAATTAAACCATTCCGAATATCTTCATCATCTAGTATCCCATCATAGATATTCAACAACGTAGCATAAGAAATTACCCCATTATAATTGCGCTGCTTCCCCACCTCAATACCATTAAAAAGATTAAAAAACACCACCGATTGCTTACTTTGGTCTTCCACTAATGTCGTCAACTCCGTGGTATCCTGAATATACAACGAACTTGCCCTAAGTGTTTCTAGCTTCACCACATAGTACTTATCAAAAAACATCGGATAGATTTTGATATCCCCATGCTCCCCCTTCAAAGCACGGATAACATCCTTGGACATAAAGAATAATCCATCATCATCCTGAGACTGAGTCATATGTAACGTACTGGTATAGGGAGCTTTTGCCACATAGATAAAATGTTTGTATCCCCTGCGATAAAAGTTGCTAACTTGATCAATCACAACCGTTGGTTCCGTAAATAATCGTTGGTGGTCATAATTCTCAGAAAAAGTGCTCAGTAACTGTAACTTGACCGCACCATCATTTCCACGTTTTACTCCCACCACTTCTCCCATCAAATTCGATAGCTTGTGCCGACTCCCCCATTTGCCATCACTTTCCCGACTGGAAACTATAATAATAGCTAACTTGTCCAACTGTGGATAGTCTAACTGCTGATTGAAACGAAATATTTTCGGCAATACCGAGTAGAGAGAGCTCATCACATTAGGAATTTTATACTTTAAATCCCTGATATCAATTCCTTGAGTATTCGACCGATGTTCCTGATTCAGTAAATGAGACAATACCATACACAACGATAGCAAAAATTTTTCGATGGGAGCCTCATCATCCTTATTACTCAGATGCAATCGTAAAATTGGAATAAATAAACGCTCCTGCTCCTCCAACAGCACTTTCAAACAGATATAAGCCAACAAAGCAAAAGTAAACCGATAAACAAAAGCCCCTTGGGAGTTTAAAGGATTACTCTTGTCTCCCTGATAAGGAAATAACACTAAATTACGCTGCTTAAAATGCTTCTTGTAGATATCTCTAGCCCTAGTTTCCTTTGGTACTAATAGTATAGGAAGCGCCTTAATCTTAGTTATGTCATCATACTCCATACTGAAGGATTGCTGTTCATCCTCAGCACCATAGCGAATATCACTAATTCTAATATTAGCTGGAAGAGTGCAAACCGAATCGCCGCCAGCATTGGCTTCTCCAATCGATAGATACTTCAGAACGTTTTTGGGATTGCCTCGCAAAACCTCCTTAAACAAAGTGTCCCTATTCTCAATCTTACTAAAATCGTTTTCTAAAATGCCTTTTTTTATGGAAATATGGAGAGGATACTCTCGGCTTGGCAACCTAGTCTTGTATGTCAGAGTATTGGTCAAACACTGCTTTAGCTGATCAATTTTAGACTGAACCTTATACTTCTCGAACCCTCGGATTATTCCTCGAAACAGTTTCTGCTTCTTGCTGTGATCTGATCCTCGTAGAGTGGGTAAAACCTTTTCATCAAAGGCTTTAATAGGATCGTACTCTAGGTCATACTTAGGAGTATAGCCTTCAGTAGACGGGTCATTACCAGCAAATACAAAGTAGTACAAAAATACGATAGTCAGTACTTTTATAGCAAAGAATTCTCCTTGGGAAGAATCTTCCAGTAACTCTTGATGCTCCTTACTATCGGGATTAATCAGATTAAGCGAATACTCAAACACCCCTTTACTACCATGAGCATGAACCTTGCCATCCAACTTGAGCTTAAGTCCAAAAATAAACTGTAATTTTCCCGACTGTTCATCGGTATTTTCCCCCAAACATCCATCTATTATAGGAATAATCGGCAACCGATTAAACGCATCTGCCCTGGAAAAAAAGTCTCTGTAGTTAACCGATGCATCACCATAATTAACCAAGTAATCCCCATCTGCTTTGTTGATATCATTGATGTACTGATTAATCAGCTTAAGTCGGCGAATCAAATCTTCCAGATAGATAGCCGATTCAGCATTACCACGACTAGCACTAGTATTAATCGCCCCTTTAAGAAACTCTAAATAATGAATCTGGGCTTGTTTCTTAAGTTGGCCAAGGGTTTCAGTATCGGCAATTTGCTTCAGTCGGTAAAAATCCGAATTAGGGTTATTTTCTAGATCATCAACAATATAATAGAGCTCTTCGCGGTCGCTTTCACTAACCCCAGTAAAATCAGCATTAATATAATTGTCCAATCCATTTCTCAGCTGACTATTAAAGTCAGCAGTATTTTCCACCGTAATCGTGAGCTTGTGAAGTTTTAGCAACTCTCTACTGTTATCAGTATCCCCCTCGAAAGTTAACCGTTGCTTTTGTAAACCAGGATAGTTACCAAAAGGATAAGTAAAATCTAAGTTTGGCCTTTTCCCTTGGAAATCTGTTAAACTAGTCAATAATTTAAAAACAAACTTCTTAATAGAAGGTTTGTCTGGCAGATCAAGAAGGGCAGACTCCAGTAATTCTTCTAAACGAGTTCTAATTTTCCCAACTTGCTTAGGAAAGTTGTCCCTAAAACCAGTACTAAAATTCACCGTAGCACTACGAACATAACTAGCAGACCCCCCTAACGGATCATGCACCGACAAAGCAGTTACCTGATTTGCGATACTATCAATGTCTATAACTAACTGTTTGCGATCGCTTGCGAGCCTAAAGGGATTTTTAGTCTGCTTAGACTCTAGTACCTTCAAAATCTTATTCAGTAAGTCACTATAATCAGCCTTAACCAAGTCATTGTCATCCGGTCTTAAAGCGTTCACCATGTTGTTTATTCCAAAACCCATCTATTTAAACTACTACCTAAAGATGGCCGGTGTTAATGGGGAGATTACGGAGTAGGGAATCGGGAATCGGGAATCGGGAGTCGGGAATCGGGAATCGGGAGTAAGCATTCAGCCGTGAGCCTTTAGCTCAC
This sequence comes from Moorena sp., assembly GCF_982860115.1. NCBI lineage: Bacteria > Bacillati > Cyanobacteriota > Cyanophyceae > Coleofasciculales > Coleofasciculaceae > Moorena > Moorena sp. Next base: position 10,790 of record NZ_CEYLVT010000091.1, on the reverse strand, counting down.
GCTACGCGAACAGCGGTCAGCGGTCAGCCTAATCCTTAAAATAAATCTGGAATGGGAGAATTTAATAGTTCGATATTTTATGGAATTAGCTGATAGCTGTTCGCGTAGCGCTTAAGCTGATAGCTGATAACTTACTATAAAAAACGCTATAACTAATAAAACAATTAACCAAAATACTTATGAAAGCAATTCTCTACACACAATACGGATCACCCGATGTTCTGCAGCTCAAAGAAATAGAAAAACCCATCCCTAAGGAGGATGAAGTATTAGTAAAAATTCATAGCGCATCCGCCAATGCAGGTGACTGGCATTTACTCAGAGGAAAACCCTTCTTGATCCGTGTAATGGGCTTTGGGCTAGTAAAACCAAAAAACCAGATACTGGGAGCAGACATAGCAGGGCGAGTTGAAGCCGTTGGCAAAAACGTAGAGCAGTTTCAGCCAGGTGATCAAGTATTCGGGAACTTATCCGAGGGTGGTTTCGGGGGTTTTGCCGAGTATGTATGTGCTAAGGAAAGTGCATTAGTCTTGAAACCGGCCAATATCACCTTCGAGGAAGTGGCAGCAGTACCGGCAGCAGCACTCACCGCCCTGCAAGGTCTTCGAGATCAAGGACAGATTCAGCCAGGGCAAAAGGTTTTGATTAATGGTGCCTCTGGTGGTGTCGGTACCTTTGCCGTCCAGATTGCCAAATCCTTCGGAGCCGAAGTGACTGGGGTGTGCAGCACCAGGAATTTAGAGATGGTGCGCTCCATTGGTGCAGACCATGTCATTGATTACACTAAAGAAGATGTCACCAAAAATGGCCAGCATTATGACCTGATTCTTGATGCTGCCGCCTATCGTTCCATATTGGATTACAAGGGTATATTAACTCCCAACGGAATTTATGTCTTCGTCGGAGGTTCCACAGCTCAACTTTTCCAACTTATGTTCCTAGGACCATGGATTTCCATGACCGGAAGTAATAAAATTGTGTCCCTGTTTATGGAACCAAACAAGAAGGATTTGGTTTTTATCAAAGAGCTTATTGAAACTGGCAAAATAGCAGCTGTTATCGATAGACGATATAGCTTAAGTGAGGTGCCTGAAGCTATCAGATATCTTGAACAAGGACACGCGAGAGGTAAAGTTGTAATAACGTTGGAAGATAATTGAGTAGGGAACAGGGAACAGGGAACAGGGAACAGGGAACAGGGATTTGCGTAGGGTGCGTTAGGGACGGACTAGCCATGATTTTTCCCTTCAACGCCTGGGTTGAAAAAGTCCGTCCCGTAACGCACCACAGGGTCAAACAACAAATATGAGATGCATCCCTATTGCTATTGCCTCTTGCTATTGCCTATTGCCTATTGCCTATTGCCTAAATTACAACCCTACGATTCCTCATCCATTGGATTAGCGACATCAAAAACAATCACAAATTTAGCATCGGGCATCAGCCGTTTAAGAGCCTTCAAATGACCTTCGGCATCAGAGCGATTGCGGAACCGACCAACAACGACTCGCTGCATTTCGGGTAATAGCCGCATGATCACCCATGGATGAAGGCGTTCAGAATAAGTCATAATAAAAGTATCTCCTTTCATAGGGGAGTCAAAGCTAGCCCGCAGATTTGCACGTTTTCCGGGCTAGCTATTGACGCGGATGTTTTACCAACCACTCTTTTATAATAGCACAAATAATCTTTAATTGTAGCATATTTTGAAAATATTTGTAACAATTTTGTAGGGAGTAGGGAGTAGGGAGTAGGGTCAAGATATCTGAGGAGTTTTTTTGGTTTTGGTGATATCGTGATCTAGTTAGAGGTGGTATAAAAAAAATGCGATCGCTCTTTAAAAGCTTACTTATTTATAGTCATTACAATCCTACTGAGTTAACCTTGATACAGGGCTAAAATAGAGATGAAGAAGCGATCGCAGTATTTGGATTTCCTGCCAATTAGTACAAATGAACTAACAAATGCTTGGGTAGTCTCTGCTATAATTACGAAATTATGTAAAGTTAATTCATAGATATGGGTTTTCGGGCTAAGAGTGCACAGGAAGTATATCGTTATGCTTGGAGGCGAGATGAGCCAAATCGGAGTCTTACAGATAGGTTTGGCTTCAGCCTTGTTTTTGTCAATGATGGTTCGCCAGTGTGCATAAAATTCCTGCAACGTTATTTTGTTGACTTATGCCATCGAACAGCAGACCGCATTCGTTTTATATTTTTTTCTAACCTTGATGAGCGAGAATTTGAACAAACGTTCATGAGAATAAGCAGAGGCCGAAGTCCGCTTCAAATCATTCTTAGAATGCTTACTCCGATGAGACTTCCCTATCTTTATTCTTGGCAAGATGAATATCTTGACATGGAACCTTGGGATGAATTGCGACCAAGAGTATTTTATCCTGTTCATTCCCCTGAGCGAACACTCAGAAATTTAAATTGGAGGATTCAAGAACTTTCTGCTGTGCCAGGAGTTTATGAAGCATTTCGTTTTGCCCAACAACTAGGCATAGGTCGTCATGTTCCCTGTATTGTGGCATTTAATGATATTGGTTCTCTATCAGTTGATGTGATGCCAATCAGGGGAATGACTCCTAGGGAGATTTACGAGCATGTTAGAGAATGGGTTGACAGTTTTTATGAGAATAATCAGGTAATTTTTGATTATTGGTCAGAAGTTGAAATAGAAATTAAGCGGTTACATAAAAAATCGCAAATTCCTCTGCATAAAATTAATGAATGGGAATATCATTGTCGAAAGCTTTGGAATGAGTTAAGGATTATTGCTAATGCTATTTCTGAAGTTTCATCACTCAATCACAATGATAGAATTGGTTTTTTTAAATTTATTAATAGATATATTGACAATGAAATACTTCCTAATCAAATCATTGAATATTGTCACTATTGTCAAAAACAATATTATAATTGTATCAATAAATCATCAATTATATCTAATTTATTAGATTTTCAAAAAAAGTTAGTTAATCATCTAGATTTTGAAGAACTATATAATCAATTTTGTGAACAGCTAACATTTTATAGAGAATATTGTCATGAACTTATAAAGTATCAAACTATTATTCACGAAAGATATATTCTCACTAAGAAAGTAAAATGGCCTCTTTACCGATATTTGGACTGGTGGAAGAAAGCTGCAAGTATCGGAATTAGTTGGAAAAAGTTTAGAGAGGATCGAAATGCTTGGATACATATTCTTGATCCATCTTACCATAATGTTCGGATTCGGGATGAATTTAAGTATATTTTCCAGTTTATTCGCCAGTTTCCGTTATCCATAAATTCTAATGAAGGTGCTGAAACAGCAATCCTTGAACTTGCAAAATACTATACTGTTGATCCAGAGAATAAGCAGTGGCTTATTGCTACAGAAGAGTTTCGTAATCGGATAATTAACTACATCAGTATAATCCAGAAAAATTGTCCAAAATGGCTCATAGAAAATAATCCAAATCTAACAATTCGTGATGCAATTCCCTTAGGGAATGAGCCAGGAAGTTATGGAAATATTGATAGTTTGCCAAAAGATCATCCATTACTCACTGCAATCACTGAAATTTCAGAAAATTATGAAAGTATTGATCAAGAGAATCAACTAATTGCTGATGAATGTCGTAATCAATGTTTACAAGCTATCAGAAAATCTATTGACAAATATACATTAGGATTAGGTGATGATGAATTTAATCAAATGCGTTCTAATTTTATCAATCTTCTTCGGGAACATAGAAATCAATTAGAAACTAAGGTTAATAAAAGTAAAGAATCAATCCTTTCAGTCGGTTTATTCCAGAAACAAATCACTCCTGAAGAAATCCAGAAAATTAAAAATGAACTAGATAACTATCAAACTATTGTGAAGAGAATTGTTTATCCTCACAAAGCAGATCCTAAAATTATTAATTTATCCTTATCCCCAAAAAAATTAGTAGAAGCTTTTGGTTTAAATTATACAGATCGAGATCTATCCAATAATAATATAAATCAAAATTATATTAATAATTTAAAACGAAAAGTTGATGTTATTCCACAAGAAGAACAAAAAAATTTAGAACGATGTAAGCAGGTTATTGATAAAATAGCAGCTTCTCCAAAAGATGTTTTATCCTATGTTTTAAAAGAAACAATTCCTCTATTCATAATTGAAAAAAATTTTAGTAATCCTGAAAACATAAATTTTACTGAAAATATTGGTAATTTAATAAAATCTGGTGAAATTGTTATACGATTACTCAATTTAGATAAAAACAATTTAGATAAAAACTATGTACCTAAAATTCTTAAGTTTATTAAGGTAATTTTTAAAGATAGAGACCATCTTTCTATTCAAGTTAATCAAAAAACACGCCCTGTTGTACAGATTCTGATTTTGAGTGGGGCAGATGTTATTCCAGCACTGAATCATATACAAAATATAAATATTAACCAAATTAAGGATTCTCCAATGGTCAATTCACAAATTCAAATCTTCTCTGACTTAGATCAAGATGATAGTGTAAAATTTGAATCATCTTTATATAAAATATTTACAAATATTGATTCTATACAAGGAAGGAAAGGGCTTCTAAGTAACGGGGGCGTTAATCAATATTTTCTTGGTAATCTTGATTTTAATCTAAATATTAGTGAATTTATTACTATCTTAGTTGCAAAATTTAAACAATATAGAGTTTCTAGTCGAAAACCAGATTATCATCCTCTCATTAGCTTTTTAGAGTATCTGATTGAACAACCAGAAAGATATAATTTAGATGATCAAGATATAGATGTTTTATGTAAAATACTAGATTTTGGTAAACAAAGACTTCAATTATTGAAAACGGAAAATATCCAAATTAATATTTCTAAAATTGGAAATTCAGAACCCGTTATTGGTATAATTACAGCACTACCAAAAGAATATGCAGCTGTTCAAGCTGTATTTGACCAAGGGCAAGAGGAAAAGAAACCAGGAAAAGGGGCGGGGCGACGATATTGGTTAACGGATGTTGCCGATAGTAATGGAACTCCTCAAATAGTAGCTGTAACTTTAGCTGATATGGGAAATAATGCAGCAGCCGTGCGAGCAACAACTATGTTGTCCCATTATCCTACGGTACAATCAATTATTATGTGTGGGATTGCTGGCGGTGTTCCTCATCCTAACAAAGTTGAAGAGCATGTACGTTTAGGTGATATTATTATTTCTAATAAGAAGGGGATTGTGCAGTACGATTTTGATAAGGAGTCCCGAAAGTTTACAGAAATTCGTGCTATGCCAGTTCCCGCTAGTGCAGAGTTAGTGGAAGCTGCAAGATATTTGCGTGTTAATGAAATGTTAGGACAACGGCCTTGGGAAGATGTTATTCTAAAAGCCTTACAAAAGTTAAACTGGCAACGTCCCCCTCAAGAAACGGATCTGCTTCATTCTTCTGAGCAACCAGATCAGGTAATTCGACATCCACAAGACTCGAAAAGACTCCAAGATCAGCCTAAAATTTTCTTAGGTGCCATTGGTTCTGCGAATAAACTCCTTAAAAATCCGCAGAAACGCGATATGTTACGGAAGCAATTTGGGGTTAAGGCTATTGAAATGGAAGGTTCTGGTGTTGCGGATGCCACTTGGAATCATGGAATAGGTTATATTGTGGTTCGTGGTATTTGTGACTATTGTGATTCTCACAAATCCGATACTTGGCAACAGTACGCGGCAGTCACAGCAGCTGCTTATGTGCGTACTTTATTGAGTTCAATGTGATGTTAATTAAGGATTTAAAGTGGTTTCAAGCACTTGTCTCAATCTTTTCCAGACTATTTCTCCTTTAAACTTTTCCCAGAATGATGAAGGTTGGTCATAAAAATAAAGTTGTTCGTCACTTAAGCAGTAAACAACAGGTACTCTGTACCATAATGTATCTGTCTCAAAATCTAAAGGATTTTCTGTTCGTATACTCTTCTTAATTTCTGGTTCTAAATCCTTAACAATAGCTATAGCAAAGCAAACATCACAAGGAAGTCTTGCATTAAGAACTTGTCCAACAATAGATACAGTAGTTTTTTCTTTTCCATAGTCTAAGCATTGACTAGAATATTGTTGTAAAATTTTACTATTAATAGAGGGTAAGTAAGAGAATATGAAAAAAGCATCCCCTCTCATATTCAAGACTCCGAAAGGAATTTCAAAATTAGGTATTTTACTGACAATATGAAAGTGTTGTTCTTGATAATTCACATCATACTGAATATCTAAAGAGCCTTCTTGTCTTAATTTTAGTTCAACCTTGTCCAAATATTCATTAATTTTATCGTTAGTTTCAATACAATTAGGAGCATCACTAATTTCAGTCGCTATTTTTTTAATTTTTTCTATGCCAATAGTAAGGATTTTGTGAAATAGTTTGAGATCTTGATCAGTTAAGTTATATCTTTGAGGTTGTTGAAGGATATAACCTAAAAACGATAGTAGGGGATGATAAGCTGGGTTTTGATGGGATACTCGATAGTCTTTAAACTGAGAGACTAAACTAGTTATAAATTCATTAATGTTTGAATTAAAATTTAGCCTATTGATAAAGGATTCATCAACTCCAGCATTGATAAGAATACCTCTTCTTCCTGCAATGCCATCAATATTACTAAATATATTTTGTAATGATGCTTCTAGTTCGATAGTAAGATAGTCTTGTGATAAGTATGAGAATATTTTAGTGTTTGGCACTTTACTTAACCTCCACTAATCTAGTTGAAATTTAGTTTATAAGTTTTGAGAGTCGTCAGCATGCTGAAGGTTGGTCATAAAAAGCAAGGTTTCCTTGATGTTGCTATACACCCACCTCCCACTCCTGACCATCACTAGAAAATTTCCCCCTCTCATAAATAGTCCCTTTGGGGTGCATCTCCTCCTTCAAGTCAGTGAGATGGGCACGTACTGCCATGTATTCACTCGGAATTGCTGTGAGGATAACCGCACGAGACATACCTTGAACCTATTACTTGAATTGATTTACCTTATTTTAGGTGATTTCTTTACATCAGGACTTACGTGGTTAAGTTGATTTCGCCCCCCTAGCCCCCCAATTTTTCGGTGCGACCCGTGGCGAATTTAATTCTTAATGGGTCAAGCGCACCGGGAGGTGCAATGATGTCAAAGTCCCCCAGAATTGGGGGATTTAGGGGGCAAATGCGTAAGTCCTGTAGATATAGCCTTTGTCCTACTTATAGGGAGCAGGGAGCAGGCAAAAAATCGATCTGTGTACTTGATTAATATGAAAACTGCTGTCTAAATGAGATAAAAAAGAAGATGACAGGTAAGCATTCAGCAACCAAAGGGCTATGGACGACCAACAGATACTCCAAGTATTTATGCTCGAATACGAAAAATTGAAAGAAGAGCAAGCCCAGCGTATTGGCTTCCGAGACCAGATGATTTATATAACCCTAGGAATCTTTGGTGGTATTCTCTCCTTCGCCCTCTCCAATAAGACAAATTCCTATGCCCTTCTAGTAATTCCTTGGGTTTGTCTAATTCTAGGATGGACGTATTTAGTCAACGATGAAAAAATTTCCGCCATTGGCAAATATCTTCGCTTTACTCTAAGTGAAAAAATCAAAGCCCAGACCGGCCATACCGACCTTGAGTCTATCTTTGGCTGGGAAATTGCTCATAGAAGCGATCGACGCCGAGAAAGACGAAAACTAGAGCAATTAATTATTGACGAAATTACCTTTGTTTGCTCAGGTTTACTCGCCTTATTTACCTTCTGGTTTTCCGGAACTACTCTCCCCTGGATAGTTCATTTTATCTGCGCTTTTGAGTTTATCCTATTGCTAATCTTAGGCATAGAAATTGTCATTTATGCTGACTTAGATAAAGGTCGATAGGGAGTAGGGAACAGGGAACAGAGCCTCGTAGGGTGTGTTAGGGACGGATGCTGCTGGCGAATTCGTGAAACCCTTATTCTTCGGTAATCTGCTCCCCTCTCCCAAGGTTGGGAGAGGGGCTGGGGGTGAGGGCTGATGGGGCTTCAAGGAATGTTCACGAAATATTTCGCCAACAGCATTGTCCCGTAACGCACCGTCAGAGTTGGCATAGCTATAATAATCAGTATTCTGATAATCAGCATCTGCTCTTCTTGTCTAACTAATTTGCCATCCTAGCGAGCCATCTTCTCAAAATGTCCAATCGAACTTATGGAATTATCGGCACCGGTGCTATTGGCGGGTTCTACGGTGCCAAACTTCAAAAAGCCGGTCATAAAGTCAGCTTGTTACTCCGTAGCGACTACCACTATGTCGCAGAAAACGGTTTAATTATCAAATCAGTAGATGGTGATTTTACTCTGCCGGAAGTCGATGCCTATAACGATGTTCAAGAAATGCCCAACTGCGATGTAATCGTAGTAGCATTAAAAGCGACACAAAATTATAATTTACCAGACCTATTGCCGCCCTTAATAAACAAAAATACCATAGTGTTGCTCTTACAAAACGGTATAAATATCGAACCAGAAATTGCCAACATCATAGAAAATAATACCCTAATCAGTGGCTTGTGTGTTATCTGTTCTAATAAAGTAGGGCAAGGCCAGATTCACCACATCGACTATGGTAGTATTCTCCTAGGGCAATATGCGGCTAACTATCAAGCGGCTGGCATTACAGAACAAATGAGGGAAATTGCTAGGGATTTTGACACTGCAGGGATTCCTATTGAGTTGAACGAAGATTTGCTGTTAGCTAGGTGGAAAAAATTAGTTTGGAATATTCCGTATAACAGTCTTTCCGTGATTCTAAATGCCAGAACAGATGAAATTATGGCCAATGCCGATACGCGGCGTTTAGCAGAACAAATAATGCAGGAAGTGCTAGCAGGGGCAAAGAGTTGCGGGCGGATACTAGGCGACTGCGTTATCCAAAAAATGCTCGACCATACCGAAAACATGAATCCTTATTTAACCAGCATGAAACTGGATTATGATGGAAAAAGACCCTTGGAAGTTGAGGCAATTGTCGGCAATCCTTTACGGATGGCAAAGAAAGCGGGAGTTGATTTGCCCATGATTTCTATGCTTTATCGACAGTTGAAGTTTTTGGATGTTAGGAATCGGCTCGACACTGCTCAAAATAGGTAAGTCAGTAAATGTAGGCTGGGCAGTGGATCAGACAGATTTCAAACCAAGATTTACTAATAAAAAAAAGGTAGAGACTACATCAATAAAATCTCTACCGAATCTCGCCCTATTGGCGTGGCACACCTAAAAATGTTTGTTGGGTAGAGCTAAAGGGAAACCCAACAAAGCTTTACTGGTGTTGGGTTTCATTCTTCAACCCAACCTACGCTTATTGCACCATTTTAGATGTGTCGGTTCACTATTGGCCAGAAATTAAGGCAATAGGCATGCTAGCAATAGGCAATAGGCAAAGGGCAGAGGGGTTTAAAGTAATCCTATCCCCCCCTTATTAAGGGAGGGGGTATCTCTAGTCCCTGTTCCCTGTTCCCTGTTCCCTGTTCCCTATTCCCTTTTACCTACACAGTCACCGAAGGTTGACTACTTATATTTTCCACTAAATTGTCAGCAATCCCAGTCTCAGGAAATGCGCGCTTAATCACATAGGATTCTAACAGTGTACGCAGCCAACTTGGACACCAGCGACGCTGACAGAACTCCAATAACTTTCTCTCGAAACTACCCTCTTCGGTTGACCACTTAGCGGGGAGTTGACGATTCTCAATCACCCACCTCCAAATCGACCACATTGAAGGATCATCTTTAGCCAAATTCCACTTTTTGACTTGACGAGAGAACACATCTCGTACAGATTCTTCATTCCATTTAAATACATAAAATGGCACATCATCCTTATCAAATCGAGTGATTTGTCTAGGATTTAGGAAAGTGATTCTAGATTTTGGTTCCAGGAAAATTGTCTCGCCTAAATCCTTTGCCTGCATACATAAATCCGTATGACTTGCCAAGCTATCAAAGACTTCATCCAGTTCAATAGACTTGATCATAGAATGACGAGCTAGGATACAATGAAACTCAATAGAATCTACTGGGGTACGATGTAAATCCTGCTCAACATCCTGTAATTTAGTAGCGTAGAGCAACTGCTTTTGCTCAAACCACTTTTTACCATGCTTTCTTTGGTGAAACTTGGTTTTAATCCCAGCAACATGTACCTCAATATCAGGAGAGCCTGGTTGCCCTTGTAAAATTAGGGGAGCAACGATACCAGCTTGCTCTTGTTCAGCACACTCAACCAAACCTTTTAACCAACCAGGCTCTACAATCACATCATTGTCAATAAAAACAATGTAATCCGCATCCTTAACCAACGGTAGAGCTATGTTACGAGCAACATTAGATCTCAAATAGCTTCCCCGATGGATCAAAGTCATGAATTCATGTTTATCTGCCTGCTGTTGCAGATACTGATGGACTTGGGATGGAGCGTTACCATCTACATAGATTAGCTCAAAAGGATAAGAAGAATAATCAGCAATAATACTGTCTAAGGAAGGCTTTGTTAAACTAAACCGCTCCCTCTGAGTCACGATTAATGTTACCTTAGATAAACCCATAAGCTGATAGATTAACCACGTTATGATGTGCTTCAAGTCTATCAGTTACAACCCAAAAAAGCCCACTACTTTAGTATTACTGAATCAAGCAATTCTGGATAAATATAGCCGTTCTTATAGTAATTCTGACTCCCCATCTCCCCATCTCCCCATCAGGGTAGGTTTTTTACTTTGACCTCAGGTGTGGGGTGTGGGGTGTGGGGTGTGGG
>NZ_CEYLVT010000090.1:0-27519 GCF_982860115.1 Moorena sp. | reverse complement strand
ACTATTTTTGGACAAGATTCATCTTACCACTCCCACACTTCCTTGATGCACTACCCATTAACTTATATTAAGATTTATCGGCTCATATGGCAAGCTGAAATCCCCATATTCCCCTCAGACTTAAAGCTGCTGGAGTTTTTGGAGTGCTAAACTCAGCATCTGTTGAGCTTGGCTGAGCTTTGATATAATGGATTGTCTAAAATTCTATTTCAAAGTTCTTCTCAATAAACTGGTGCTCCCGATTGGGTTCGGAAAGCGGTTGGAACATCCCTCTTTGGAATAACTCCAGTAAATTACGTTGCGCTTCTTTTGGAACAAGGTTTTAGCTTAGCAATTCCTAATAATTATCAACTTATTGAAGTTTTTTTGTATAGAGTTTTTATCGATATAGCGTTGATAATACTTATAAGGTAAAGTCAAATTTATTGTCCCTAGTCCCTAGTCCCTACTCCCTACTCCCAAAAAGTAAGTAACTTACCCAATTCAAAATCGCTATAACTGCTATAGTTAGAACGGCAAACCATCAGATGCACTACCAATCAAAGTATGCCTAAGGCTGATGTTATTGGATTAGGACGCTCAGGTCTTGCAGCCGCAAGACTCCTAAGAAAAGAAGGTTGGGATGTCACTCTCAGCGATGCCGCTAGCCCTGAACGGATCGCTGCACGTTATACCCCAGAAGACTGGCAACACCAACAACAACAGCTTGCCAGAGACGGAATTAACCTTAAACTGGGTTATTCCCTAAGTCTAGACTCTTCAGACTTACCCCAGCTGATTGTAGTTAGTCCTGGTGTGCCCTGGGATATACCAGTGTTAGTTACAGCCAGGACCCAAGGCATTGACACCATAGGGGAAATTGAACTAGCTTGGCGTTATCTCCAATCCCCATGGGTAGCTGTTACTGGTACTAACGGCAAAACTACTACCACCTCCCTGATTGCTGCTATTTTTCAAGAAGCTGGTTTCCATGCCCCCGCCTGCGGTAACATTGGTTATGCGGCTTGCGAACTCCTCCTAGCACCAGAAATCACAGGTAAACCCCAGGAAAGATCCCCAATCGATTGGGTAATTGGGGAAATAAGTAGTTACCAAATCGAATCCTCCAAAGACCTTGCTCCTCGTATTGGTGTCTTGACAACCTTGACCCCTGACCACCTCAGCCGTCACAAAACCCTGGAAAACTATTATGACATCAAGGCATCTTTACTCCGTCGCTCCCAGTTACAAGTTATCAATGGGGATGACCCTTACCTGGGTAATTTGGGAGTAAACTATTGGCCCGATGCCTATTGGATCAGTATCACAGGTGGTCAGGGAGACAGGAATTTTCAACCTTGGGCCTACATCCAAGATGACTGGGTGATAGCAGACTCAGAACCGATCTTGCCAGTGAAATCCTTACAGATGGTCGGAGATCACAATCGACAAAATTTATTAATGGCAGTGGCAACAGCACGATTGGCAGGAATTGAGAAAAATGCGATCGCATCCGCCATTGCCAAGTTTCCTGGTGTACCCCATCGCCTAGAAAAAGTGATTACCTGGCAGGGGATAGACTTTATCAATGATAGTAAAGCCACCAACTATGATGCGGCTCAAGTCGGTTTAGCCTCAGTAGCTGCACCCACTATTCTAATTGCTGGTGGTGAAGCCAAAGCTGGTGATGATACCAGTTGGATTGAGACCATTAAACTCAAAGCAGCAGTTGTCTTACTCATTGGTGAAGCAGCACCTGCTTTTGCGGCACGCCTTAAAGAAGCTAGCTATTCCAGTTACGAAATTGTGGAAACTATGGCGAAAGCAGTACCAAGAGCAGCAGAACTAGCTCAACAGTATAATGCGGGTGTTGTCCTGCTTTCTCCCGCCTGTGCTAGCTTTGACCAATACCAAAGCTTTGAACATCGGGGAGATGATTTCCGCAGTTTGTGTCAGCAGCACCTTACTACTATTTAGCCAGTAACTAACGGTAACGTCCCTAATTGGAGAGCCATATTATGTCTAGCCAAAACTTTCGCAAGCCAGAATTTAGCAGAGAACTGCGCTTAGGACTAGTGGTTTATGGTGGAGTCTCTCTAGCCATTTATATGAACGGTGTTTGCCGCGAATTTTATAATGCTGTTCGCGGTCGAGGTATCTATAAACTAGTTAAAGCTCTTACTGATTCTGATATTATTGTTGATATTCTCTCAGGCACGTCAGCGGGAGGGATTAATGGGGTTCTGCTGAGCTACGCTTTGACCAATAGTAGTCAGGATGAAGTTATCGATTTTGAAAACTTTGCCCAAATTTGGCGGGAAAATGGCAACATCCGCAAGCTCATGCATAAACCTAGCATTACTCAAGGGAAAAATGATGGGGAATCTATTTTAGATGGCAAGGGCTACTATCAAGATGCACTAGCTAAAGCCTTTGAACAAGGGCAGAGTAATAAAAAGAAAGCACCCTCAGACGAGTGGGTATCTTCCTTTAATGAATTAGATTTATTTGTAACAGGAACTGATGTTGTAGGACGGGTTGATACCGTTTTTGATGATACCGGACGGGTGATTGATCTTAAAGACCACCGCACTATCTTTCATCTCAAGCACCGTCAAGGTCGCAAAGAGCCCTTTAATCCCAATTTTAACCCAAACAATTCAACGGTTCAAGATACCTATCAAGCTCTGGCAAAACTGTGTCGTATTACATCGTGTTTTCCAGTTGCTTTCCCTGTAGTTACCGTTGAGTTAGATAATCCTAGCAATCAGGTCGATACCAAGTTAGTAGAATGGGGAATCCTTAAGAATCGCAAGTTACCGGAAACCCCTCCAACCGGTGGGTATCAATTGCACTTTGTGGATGGAGGGGTGCTAGATAATCGGCCTTTTAGTTATACCATCAAAGAAATGTATTATCGTGCCGACTATTATCCAGTTGAGCGCAAGTTATTTTATATCGATCCCAGTCCAGATAATTTTGCTGGCAGCCAAAAGTTTAATCAGATGCCAAAGCCTGATGTCTGGGAGGTAATCCAGGAGTCGTTGTTAGGAATGCCGACCTATGAAAGTATTAGTAATGATTTGGGGTTAATCAAAGACCGTAACCATAAAATCCAGCGCTACCATTCTCTGCTAGCCGATGCGGAATCCCCCTTATTTGCTAAGGCTGACAACTCCCAACAGACAAGGCTTCCAGTTGAGACGGGAATTTATTGGCGTAGTCGTATGATTAGCTTACGCGATCGCACATTACCTCTAGTCTTGAGAATGTCTCAAGTCAGTAGCACCAAATCTTACCAAGAAATATTAAACAACCAAGTCCTTTTAGATAAAATAGCTAAGCTACTGACCCAACACATTACTGAACCGGAAAAACGGGAAAATAACGACATTATTCTCCAAGACCCTAGTCAACAGATTAGCAATCTCGATATCGACTATGCTTTAAGGAAGCACTTCTATATCGTTAAAAAAGTTTGTCAGTTGATGAATCAGGAGCAATCATTATCAGAGTATAAAATGCTCCAATCCCTAGCCTTAAGGCTAGGTCGTCACATTAAACTCCTAGAAGTCCTTAAGATGGCATTAACTAAGCTGTTGAATCATCCCCAGGTTAGTCAATCCTTCTATGATATGATATCATGCTTTCAAACTAATCAAAGTTCAGAGTTTCTAGATAATCAACTGCGTAGTGAGATTTACAACCGTCTAATTCGGTTATACCGTTTCTTGCTCGATGCTGAGGGGCTAGCAGAATTTGTCCCACAAAACTATCAGCAATCCTATTTAGAGAAAGTCCCAGCCTATTTCTTGCAAAAATTACCAGAAGCAGCAGAACAATTAGCCGCTAACTCTGAAACCCAAACAGTTGGAAAAACCACCATTGACTGGTTGCCCCAGCCGCTAATTTCCAGCATTTTTGAACAATTGAACCAAAAAATTAATCAAGTAGAACAAGAACAAAATAAACTTCAAAAAATATGGCTTGCTGAAAAATTTAAAAATAACGATAATGAAAATAATGGTAACGAATACTCCTCGGTTTTGTGTAAGATAGAGGAAGCCTCAGAGAAATTCATTGAACTAAGTGGGGTAAATCAGTCTGAAGAACTCTTGACTCGTTTTAAACGATTTCGAGAACTCGATAAAGTTCTGTATCCCTTTGAGTATCTATCTGAAATTGAGGAAAAAGACCTGATCGAGACGATTCGGATTAGTCCAGATGATGCTCAGCTGGGTTTTGGTAAAGGGCAAAAATTAGATAGTAAACTGGCAGGAAATACCTTAAATGCATTTGGCGGTTTCTTTAAGAAGTCTTGGCGTTCCAATGATATTATGTGGGGGCGCTTAGACGGATTAAACCGGATAGTGGAAGCGTTACTTACTCCTGAGGCGATTGCTAAGTTTCCTAAGTTTTTGAAACGACAAGCTCAAGAATATAATATTCCTGAAGCGGGAGAAGAATTTGATCAGTTTAAAGAAAAGTACTTAGATTTTTTAATTCAAGAATCTTTCCCTAACGCTACCGCTGATCACCAGGATAAAATTAAAGGTCATCTACGTAAGCTCGCGATTCCTAATCCAGATCTTTCTGAAGCTGATCTCAAAACAATACTGGATGATTTAGTGCTAGAAGGACATCGTGATATTCTCAGAACTGACCTACAGAATGTGATTGAAGATGAAATTTTTGAACAACTAGAGTGGAGTCAACAGCGAGTTCAACCTGCTGCTCCTAACGATACTCAAACCACAAATCTAACCACAAGTCTAACCACCAAACCGCAGTATAGTCTAGTTCAGGGTAGTTTTAGTGAAACGATTAGTCTACTAGCAGCTCAGGAATTAGCTAGGAAAGGCATAGACTCCTTACCCCAGGGTAAAGAAACGTTCTTTCTCAACCATTACCAGGTGGGTTCAGAGACATTGTCAAAGGATATTCCCACTACTATCCTAACAAATCTCGCTACCCGAGCTGCCCTGATTGTGCGAGATATGCTGATCACTGTATTAGGCGATCGCACTCCAGGCTTCGGTAGTAGTTTGATCTATCAAGTCTTGAATAAATCCTTACAACTATTTTATTGGTGGCAACAGATTAGCCAATCATCAGGGATTCAAAAGGGTGATGGTAGTCGCCAGAAGTTGATTTCCCTGGTAGTGCAAGTAGCCTTGTTGCTGATTGCTATCCTGTCTGTGGTTATTATCATATATCAGTCATGGATATGGTTTGCGATCGCATTTATTACTGGGCTGTTGTCTTGGCTTTTAGGGAATCCTTGGAAAGCTATAGAAGAACAATTAATTACCAAGGATTAATGATAAATTATGAAGAATTAATGATACCTCAAGTCCAGTATAATCGGCCTTGAATAATACAAGAGTCTTCGGAAAAAGGCGAGTAAGCATAGGCGCGTAGCGCCTATGCTTACAAACGACCTTACTTTTAAAGGAAAGTGAATAAAACCTCCGAAGTTTGTAGCACAGTAACCTCAAGGGTACTAACAGTATAAAAAATCCAAATTAATTCATCGGAAGATTCAAAAGTACCATTACCGTTCACTGTTAATCTGGCGTTATTTCCTTAATCGACAAGTCTGAAGTTCCTCGCCCAGTTAGCTATTTTCCCATCGGGTAAATCATTAACTGATAACTATGACCAGCCCGCCAGAAGAAGTAAATTGCCAGAATTACTAACATAGTACGAAAGCTAACATTAACCACTTGATTAGGTAGTTTGGGCAGATAGCGGGTACTAAACTGAGCACCGAGCAAACCTCCTGTTCCCAAAATAATACCTTCCCAAAATAAGAGATTTCCTCTTTGTGCATGGCCAATACAGGCAGAAATGGATGTAATCACGATGACACCAAGACTAGTTTGAATGGCAACTTTAATCTTTTCTCCTAACAGCAGCATTTGTAAAGGAACCATGATCACACCACCACCAACACCAAACAAACCTGCTAGTAAACCGGCCATTCCACCTGTTCCCAAACGAGCGAGGGTGGGATTAATGCTGTACTCTTCACGGCCATTCTGGTTTGCCATCAACTTTTGACGCAGTATCATCAACCAGATATTTGCTAGTAATAAAACCCCAAAAGCTCCTAAGAGCAAATAGGCAGGTATGGTACTAGCTAGATTTGCACCCCATTGAGCAGTGATTAAAGACGGCAATCCTAACCATATAACCCGTTTAAAATCCACATAACCCATACGCCAATTTTGGATAGTGCCAGAAACGGATGTCATGACAATGGCCAGGATACTAGTTGCCACTGACTCAACAGGTGAATAACCGAGGGAAACTAAGATAGGTACTAAAACTGTTCCACCACCAATACCTAATATTCCTGCGAGTAATCCAGAGCCTAGCCCTCCAACACCAAGAATCCACCAGTCGCTCATTGAGATTCTCTCCATTAATTTAGTAAGAAGAAGAGCCTTGACCATCCAAACGATGAGTTTCATCACCTTTCAAAGAAGGTGTAAATACGCAGACAAGGCGCATAGTGCTTTTAGCTCTTAGGTAATGTGAATCGTGTTGATCAAGAGCATACATAGTACCCGGTTTAATCGGATAAATAATATCATTGACCTCTACTTCACCTTCACCTTCAATACAGTAGCATGCTTCGAGATGATTATTGTATTGCAGTAGTGATTCTGAACCAGCATCAACAATTGTGTCTGTGAGGGAGTAACCCATGCCATCTTCCTGAATCAGAAATCGACGACTCTTGCCATTTCCCCACTCAACATCCCTTTTGGTATTGATGATTGTTCCCAAATCTTTCAGTATCATTGTAATTACCTCAACTTAATTAGTGTAGACCAAGAAGTTTGGCGGTGTGTATCGGTTCTAAATCGCGCAGCAGGCGACCATGGGGAGTAATTAACTCGCCGATACGAACGACTAAAGTAGGCAACAGTTTTTGCTTAACTACGAGTTGTTCACCTACTGAGTCATGGAATAACCACTCACCCTCGACCATTTCTAGAACTGTAATATCAGCACGAGAGCCAATTTGGAGTGTGCCGATCTCTGCATCGGCTCTTAAAATACGAGCAGGATGAATGGTTGTGCCAGCAATAACTTCTTCTAGAGTGAACCCTAGAGCCATCAGTTTGGACATAATGCCACACAGACTATAGTCAAGGGTAGCATCACTGTGGGGAGTCGTGAAGTCTCCATGGACATCACTACTAATGGTATAGGGTTTAAGATTTTGCTCTAACATGCGGCGAGCAATCTCAAAGCTGAAGTGAATACCATGTCCTAAGTCCAGTAGGATTCCATCTTTAACAGCTTGTAAAAGAGACTCTGGTACCCTCTGACGTTTCCCGAGTAGACCATCAGGACGGTGACTATAGCAATGGGTCAGTAAATCACCGGGCTGCAAAAAAGGGAGTACTTTTTCTATGACTTGAGCTGGTTGAGGACGATGGGCTTCATCAACATCAAACAATTCCCCGATGTGTACATATAAAGGTAGATCAGCGAGGTCTGTTGCTTTCCTTGCTAACTCTAAAACTTGTGTTCCCCATCGAGATAAAGCCCCAGATTCTCCATGCACCTTGAAACCACGCACTAGATCGGGATACTTTGCTGCCAGGGAAACCAGAGCCTCAATATCTACCATGTCAGGGCCATAAAAGGCTGTTCTGGAGCAGTCCGGTGTGATCGTTCCGGTTAAGTTAATGGAAGGAAAACAGCGTACGTCTGTCTGGGCTTTTTCAATTACATAAGCTTTGAATCCTAAAAAAGTGGCAGCACCACAATCACCTTGGTCAACGACGGTAGTGACACCAGCATTGATGCCGACATCATCCGCCCCAAGACTATCACTAACGACCCATTCGTAAATGTGGGTGTGTAAATCGATCAGACCAGGACAGACAATTTTACCTGCAACTGAAACAGTCTTTTGAGCTGGGTGGAGAGGTAATTGAGGGGCAATGGCAGCAATTTTACCTTGATCGATCGCAACATCATAGATATCGTTGAGGTTTTGAGCAGGGTCAATGATATGTCCCCCTTGCAAAACTAAATCATACAGTTTGAGATTCTGATTCATAACAAATGTCCCACTAAATTTAGAGATAGATTGAACAATTAAGACTCCAGTTTGAGATTGGCTCTTACACTCTTGCTCTAACTAAGTTAGGATTGTCCTAAATAACCTAAGTTAGATAACTTGAGCCCATCGAATGGTGTCCGCAACAGCATGAAAGACAGACCAGTAGCACCAACAAAGTTCTCGAAGTTGTAACCTTTCTCAGTTTTTTCTACAGTTCCCTGACCTTGAAACAAGCGGTGAATGCGATAACTAAAGTAGAAGTAGTTACCCAGCAGGTTCCAGGCTGCTATGCGCTGCTGATAATTACTAGGGTAGAGTTTGGCATCTAACTGAGATAGTAGATACCAGGGACAGCTCATTAGCCGATGGTGAGCATTGTGATAGTTATGGTTGAGAAATATCAGTAGGTCGAGCCAGCGTCGCAAGCAGGTGATAGTATAAGTATTCACTTCCTCATGCTCTTGGCTATATTTGGGTATCTTGCTATTGATAGCAAAAACAGGAAAGGTATGCTGAAAACACTCTAGGAATTGGGTTATGTTCAGGAAGCAAAGATAGGCAATGAAGTACAATAGCACTCCATGAGGTGCATAGACTGCTAAAGAAGTAAATAGAGCCCCTCGCAGCAGTAAAAGGGAAGCGTTGCGAACACGCTCATCTCGTCGGCTGTGATCGAGGAAGGGAGAAATGGCGATCATCCAGCGTAAGATTAGATTCATGGCGGGGAAATACAGCAATTCTAGGCATAGGATTAACTTTCTGATCGGCGGTGGTAGAGATTGCAGGAAATCGGTGAGAGTTCGGGGTGAAAAGGGAGACAGATCTACCTTATGTAAATGATGAGCTATATGGTGGTGAGCCAAATCGCGGTAGCGACTGTAGCAAGAGCCCGTCAAGAAGAGCATCATTTCACCCAAGACTACATTTAAAGCAGGACGGGCAAAAATGTTGTGGTGGAAGCATTCGTGGGCAAAGTAAGCAGACCACATCAGGGTGTGTACTAGTAAAAATGTTCCCAGCAAATTCAACCACCAAGTATCGGTTGTGATGCAGAAGATGGAAAATCCATAACCACCCAATATGTAGGCTATGGCTAAACCATTGAGCCAGTAGTTGCGGTGATGGGCGTAGAATTTAAAGTCATGGGAAACAATAACGGCTGTTTTTTGGTTAGTTTGAGGAGTTGTAACCATGTTGATTTACCTTCAATTGATAACAATAGAAAAGTGCGAAACCCGGAACCTGTATCTGGGTTCAGCACTCACCTTTGATGTTTGATTTTGATGTTTGATTTCTGTCCAGTGATACTAATTTGTCACTGTGTTAGCCAAAGGACTTTGCTTCTAAACGAAAGTGAAGAAAACCTCCGGAGTTAGTAGCACAGTAAACTCAAGGGAAGAAACATTCTCAACAATCGCAATCAGTTCATCTGTAGAATCGAAGGTACCATTACCATTAGAGTCCAGGGAAATAGCTAGTTCACTAGTATCACCATCGATATCATTAGTGGGATTAGTGAAAGGAGATGCCCCTAAGACATAATCATCAAGCTCTCCTACTAATTGAATTGTATCTGGACCTGCAAAGTCTCCTTGTCTTCCAAATTGAGTTATCAAAGCATAGTCTTGTAGGCCTCCGTTATCGTAAAGTATCTCATCTTGAGGGAGACCATTGGCCGGGTCTGCTGCTAACCCAAGTACAAAGGTATCTGGACTAAAACCACCTTCCAAAGTGTCAATTTCTCCTGAGCCAGAGTTAACACCGATAGCACCACCGATTAATGTATCTTGACCCCGAGGAAAGCTTCGATTACCAGAAAGAAAATCATTACCAGTGCCACCTACAACGTAATTATTAGACGGTACACCAGAGTTAGCGGAACTAAATTGAAAGTCGCCAAAGAGTGAATCATTACCGGTTCCACCGTCAAGGGTATCATTGCCTGCACCACCTTCAATGAAATCATCACCAGTGCTACCGCCAAAAAGTGAATCATTACCATTGTCACCAAGGATGGTATCATTACCGGCACCACCACGAATGGTGTCATCGCCATCAAAACCCCTCAAGCTATCTTGATCTTGTCCCCCATTGATGAAGTCATTCCCATCAGCGCCAGAGATAGTGTCATTACCTGGAGCGCCCAGCAGGGTATTATTCCCATTACCAAGAACAAATATGCTGTCATTACCATTACCACCATTGATCGAGTTGTTATCCTCACCACCCTCGATTCTGTCATTGCCATCACCGCCATTGATCGAGTCATTCCCTGCGTCACCACGGAGGGTTTCATCACCGCTCGCGCCAATAATAGTGTCATCACCACCTTCAGCCACCACAAATGTAAAACCTTCGGTTGATGATTCAAGATCAATTAATTCGCTTTCGTCTGTACCTATAAAAAATCGCATCTTAGTGTCTCCTTAAAATTGCAAAAATGTTCAGTTAATGGTCTGTACTTCTCAACTAGCTAATGACAGGGAATTAATCCCGACCCTGAGCCACTGCAAATGTTGAGGCAAACCTTAAGCCAAATTAATAAAGCTTCCCATAAGTTTTATTACTAACTATTAGTTTTTAGTTATGGGAAGCTTTACTTGTAAGCATATGCGCTACGCGCACGCTGCGCGAACAGCCGTCAGCTGTCAGCCGTCAGCTTAAAATAAACCTCTTTTATTCAAAAGCTGTTCGCGTAGCGCTAATCGCTGTTCGCTGATAGCTGATGGCTTACCTGCACTTAGTAGTAATCCCTTTTATAGCAATCCTATTTCAAGCGTGAACAGTTACAGTTCTTACTCAAAACTTAGTACTCAAAACTTAGTACTCTTTTAGTTAAGAAGTGTTGTTCACAAATAGTTTAGGATTGCTATAGCAGCGGAATTAATACTAGGAGAAAAAGGTGAATTGGGTCGAACTACTCAGAGCAAGACCGGTGACATCGGCCACAACAGCGATCAGTTCACCAGCTTGACCAGAATTATTCTGATGGATTAAAGTATCCGTTGATGAGTCACCTGCACCAGCAAAGCTTTGCTCGACCAAAACATAGTCACTGGCACTGCCCAACAGACCGATAGTATCTTCTGCAACACTGAAGTCAGTAATCAAAGCGTAGTCACTGTTGCCAGACGCTGTATAGAATACTCCTTCAGGGAGACGGATGTCATCGAGAAGTCGTTCTGAAATCCCCAAGTTAAACCGGTCTGCTCCTGACCCACCAGTTAGAGTATCAATTTCGCCGCCGCCAAAAGCCAAGCTAGTGTTACCTAGGACATAGCCAGCCCCTGCTAGGGTATCATTACCATCATTGCCATTGAGCTGGTCGTTGCCCCGATTGCCAAATAGTTCGTCATTGGCGCGACCACCATTGAGCTGGTCATTGCCCTCGCCGCCAAAGATATCGTCTCGACCGCCACCACCATTGAGGGTGTCATTGCCTCCGTTGCCAAAAATATCGTCCCGACCTCTTCGGCCTTCGACTAGATCATTGCCGCCTTCACCACGGATGAAATCATGGCCGTCCAAGCCATCAATCTGATCAGCGTCAGCAGTTCCAGTTAGGAAATCGTCTCCTGCTGTACCTGTGATTTGTGACATTGAAATTTATCCTTAATTTGTGAGTTGATAGTCTGATGTTGAACTTTGGAAAACAAGCCGTAAATCCTAGTTATATACATCAGCAAAGTTTGAACAGTCAGCGGTCTCAGCGCAATAGCTGCATGTCGCTAAACGTTCTATAGTTTCAGAATAGTGGGAATACAACAACAGAATGTCTCAGTTTTTGTCTCAGTTTTTTGTCTCAGTTTTTTGTCTCAGTTTTGTCTCAGTTTTTTGTCTGAGTCCCCTTACACACTCAGATCTGTAAAACCGCTGTAATTCCCTGATCCAAAGTTCCCGATTAGCTAAAATATTGACGTTGCTTAATAATGGAATGATTTTAAGAGTTTTTAGGTGCGCTTTCCGTGATGGCGAACGCGCCCCGCGTGACCTACGGTCAAGGGATTGCTCGCCATCACGGGTCGCACCTGTGGAATAGGCATCTTGTGTAGAACTGGCATCTTGCCAGTTTCAATATATTTTCGGGCGGGCAGGATGCCCACTCTACTCCTATTCATTCAAACACTGACGCAACGCCGGAGCTTAGGTGCTAAAGACGAATTGCCCGTGAACCTTGTGCCATTCTTTAGCAGCATGCATCAGTTGCGCATGCTTCACTAAAGGAACAGTTTTCTACGGTGCAACCTCGTCCAAGAAAGGTTTGGTCTGATAGATAAAACCCTGAGAACGCTTCTTCAAAGTCAGGTGCAACGGACTTTTCTGCAAGTCCTGTTCCTAATAGCTGTTTTTGCCACTTCTTTAGCTTAGGGCGATTTCCGATAAAATCGTAACCTGACCGGCGTTGAATGATGTCAGCGCGGTGCAAGATTGTCAGCCAGGCTATATCAACCAAACTGATTGTTTCACCTGCGAAGAATGGCGTATCACCGAGCTGTTTTTCGATTTTGTCAAAGGCGTGTCCAAGTTTTTGGCTACGTTCCATCAGAACCTTTTCGTTGGGGCTGCGTTGCGCGCTGCATTGAACCAGATAGTTCTTTGACGCCAGATAGCTCCATGCTCGGTTTGTCGCTTTATCTTCAAGGGAAAGCTCTGGCTGAAGCGCAGGAAAGGCTTCTTCAATATATTCGACAATCGCATCGGATTCAAACAGCGCTTTTCCTTTATCTGTAATCAGCACAGGGACTTGACCGTTCGGCGAAATATCCAAAAACCACTGGGGTTTATCGCTTAGGCTGATGAATTCCAGCTTGTAATCGATGTTCTTTGCCTCAAGCAAAGCCGTGACACGCTGAACAAAAGGGCAGATTTTGAAACTGACGATTTTCATAGAACAGAGTCCTTACATCTTAAATTTCCACCTTGCGGGCAAGGCTTGATTGATGGCCACAATAGGAAGTATAATGTTTTTATCTCAACAATTCAAGAGATATTGAAATATGAGAGAAAAACAAGCTTTAGACATGCTCAGCGCACTATCTCATGAAACCCGTTTGCGGGTCGTTAGGTATTTGATTCAGTGTGGTGCAAAAGGGGCATCAGCGGGGGAAGTTGGTAAGCAGGTTGATGCGATTTCCTCACGGGCATCGTTTCACCTATCAGCACTGGAGCAGGCAGGGGTGATCTCGTCTGAACGTCAATCGCGGAATATCATCTATCGTGCAAATCTTGGAAATCTCGGGGACTTGATGTCTTTTCTGCTCAATGATTGCTGTGATAACCATCCAGACATACGGGCGTGCTGTGTTTCTGAAAATAGGTGCTGTTGAAACTCACCAATTTTGGCAATGGGAAAGCCACAACCATATACCTGAGGGGGTGACAACAAGGCATTAAAGTAGACAGGGTGACCGGGTGTGGGGGGTACTCATCTCCTCACAGGGGTAAGTTTTTAACAAAGACGTGAGGTGTGGGGTGTAGGGGGTGGGGTGTAGGGTGTGGGTGATAAGAAAATATACTTAATTTGTCGTTGTCTTGATGGAATAGCGAGTGGTTTGAATTTACCGTAAGACAGTTGAGCCTTAATCAATAAGTTTTACCTCTTTTCTGCATAGCCTACCAACCATAAAGGCTCAACTGTCTAAGGTTTTGTCTCCGGGGAAACCCCCGCGTGAAGGCGCTGCATCGCTCTTCAATCATCATTGTCTTGATGCAAAGCGCGAGTGGGGGAAACCCCCGTGAGGCCACTGCATCGCTTGTCTGTACCCCCACACCCCACACCCCACACCCAATACCCCACACCTGAGGTCAAAGTAAAAAACCTACCCTTATGAGGTACTCATCTCCCCGCGCCCACGCCCCTAGATTATCGGTATTCAAACAGAGTTGATATGATCTCGTGTCCGGTTGTTTCAGTAGTATTCATAGTCTATGGTTTTTTTGGTAATGGGTAATAGTTCAGGAGTAATCACAATTATCAATTACCAATTACCAATTACCAAGGTCACTAAAAAGATTGCTGCATCGCTTTGAGTTGCTCTAGCTTTTGATGTTGTTGCTCTATTTGCAGTGACAGGGACTCACACACTAGCTCACATAGCTCAAAGATAAAGGGATTAGCTATTTGGTAAAAGACATTGATTCCTTGTTGATTGCGAGTGACAATCCCTGCTTTAGCCAGGATTTTTAAATGCTTGGATACATTGGCTTGACCTAAGCCTGTTTCTTCGATAATTTGACTAACATTTTTTGAGTCGGACTTCAGACAACAGATAATCTGCAAGCGACTTACTTCAGATAAGACTTTAAAGAAATCAGCGATCAGGGTCAAGGAAGTAGGGGATAACTGGGATATTTCACAGTCTGGAGGTTGCTCAGTCCTCAGAGAGGATTTTGGCAAAGAACTTTTAAGCATAATAGATTGGCTGACAGTGGTAATCAGGGCTACGCTTCATCTATTATATTATTATACGGTAGTCTTACGGAGTAGGGAGTAGGGAGTAGGGAGTAGGGAGTAGGGAGTCGGGAGTCGGGAGTCGGGAGTCGGGAGTCGGGAGTCGGGAATAGGGAATAGGGAGTAGCGATGTATGGCTTGATTAATCTCTAATACTGCTAATAAAAAACCGTAGTTTTACCTAGCAAAACCTTTGATGAATTCGCCTTTTAAAAAACACTTTAAAAGAAATTACGGAAATCATAAAAATGATAGCAAAAATGCTATCACTATAAAAAAGTAAAGATATAATTTTAAAAAGGCGTTACTGATTAATCGTCAGCTATCAGCTATCAGCTTATGCGCAGGCTAATTGAGGTGCTTTTTAATAAAAGAGGTAAGGATTAGTTTAATCTGAGTTACGTCTTTTGAATAAAAGAGGTGTCAATTTTCGGAACCCCTACTGCCTGCTCCCTGCTCCCTGCTCCCTATTCCGTAAAACCAAATATTTTGTAGCTCACGCCACAAGAACGCCCCCTAACAGTTGTCTTTATTCCTAAACTCAAAATAAAAATGTCTAGCGATTTGCGACTTCGTACTCTCAAACCTCAATATGAACAACTTTTTGCTACTTGTCAGCTCAGGCGAAGCTGCCTAGAGCCAACTGGCCGCATTGCTCAAGAAATTCTCCAACGGCAAGGAGACTACGGATTAGTGGAGCGGCAAACAGGAGTGCCTTGGTGGTTTGTGGGAATTTTGCACTATCGAGAGCTGGATTTTCGAGACGCTCACCTGCACAATGGCGATTCTTTAACTAATAGAACAATTCGCTACCCACAAGGACGACCGATTGCTCCACCAGCTAACGGACAACCATACACCTTTGTTGAGAGTGCGATTGATGCACTGCGCTGGAAACAGTTCCACACTGCCAAAGACCACTCAATCGGCGCAATGCTATGGGGGTTTGAGCTATGGAATAATTTCTGTGATGTTAAGGGGGGTAAAAATTCCGAGTATCTTTGGAATGGGACCAATCACTTTAGTAGCTCACAGTATTGGAATCAATCCCTGATAGGTAACAATAATGATTCCTATGGTCAAGGGCACAAGATAGGAGCAGCAGCAATTGTTTGGTATTTGTATTACCAAGGAATGCTTAATCAACGGTTACAGTTTGCCACTCCACAAACTTCTGTTAATTGGCAACAGGCAAGTAACACCGGATCAATTCAGTTTCTGGATCTGCTCAGAGGTTATGGGAAACTGCCTCATCAAGATGCAGCACTAGCTTGGCTGCAACAACAGCAGTCGCCATCAGTGCTCACTGAATTTACTCGTCGCTGGCAAGATGATGCTGATCGCAAATTAGTCTCTGTGGGTAAGTCTGCTGTTGTACAACTTTCCAATGGCACTCAGTTACCGACTAATTTTGTACTTCAGCAACAATCTCGGAAACCAGAGAGTCGAGGCACTATGCCAAAGACAGGGATTAGGCTAAGAGTACTCAGCGATACTGTGTTTAAAACAAGTACCCAGCAGTCCTATCAGCTCAAGGACTCACAAAAAGTTTTCGTCAAGGCAAACACGGAGTTTGAGATTACATCGGATCAGCCAGCCGAGAATAAGCATATTCAGGTAGTCCTGGCCAATGTTGCTTTAGGCACACCACCATTAAAAACCTGGTACGTCTTCTGTGACCATGTTGAAATTGAAGGGAGTGAACCCGATAACGCACCTAAGGATGAACAACAATCTGACTTAATTAAGATTAACTCTAACAAGACTGGTCCAATTCAGTTGCCTGGATATGACAAAACCTTTTACCTATCGGAGCCGATTATCACTGGTGGTCACTTTAGTTGGGCAGAGGCCACTAAAAATGGTACTCGCATTCCTACGAACAAAACTATTGTGGAGAACATTCTCAAAATTGCTGAGGTCATGGAGGAAGTTAGGGAATACTTTGGCAATCGCCCCATCGTGGTTAACTCTTGGTATCGCGACCCAGTAACCAATCGCAAAGTTGGTGGTGCTACACGCTCCCGTCATCTTTCTGGGGATGCTGTGGATTTTGTGGTTGAGGGGATATCGCCAATGTCAGTGAATAAACGCCTGGATTCCTGGTGGGGTTCCCGAGGTGGTCTAGCCAGTGCGAGTTGTTTCACGCATATTGATGCCCGAGGCCATCGGGCCAGGTGGAGTTATGGTTTTTGATATCGTGAGGATTTTATCTAGAATACCTGTCCTCTAAACCAAATACCTTCCGATCTCCTGGTGAGAGCTGATAAATTTTAGCTGTTTGCAACCACTCATATATAGCCTCCGGCTTGAGCCACACCCTGGCAGTCCCATTGCTGAAAGCAGTGAGAATTTTGGTGCCATCGGGAGAAAACACGGCGGAGTTCACAGCAGCATTCTTGTCTCTCATCACCAGGATTAACCTACCGTTTAAATCCCACAACCTGGCAGTTTTATCGTCAGAAGCAGAGAGAATTGTTTTACCATCGGGAGAAAACACCGCTGAATTAACATCAAACTTATGTCCTTTCTCACGACCTCCTCCAAAGGTTCGGATCTCGTTTCCATTCAAATCCCACAGCTTTATGGTGTGATCTTCTGAAGCAGTGAGAATTGTTTTACCATCAGGGGAAAAGACGGCGGAATTCACAACATCGGTATGTCCTTTAAAATCAGTAATTATTTCTCCATTTACGTTCCACAACTTCGCCAGTTTATCGTTAGAAGCCGTAAGGATTTGCTGGCGGTTAGGAGATAGCGCAGCGGAATTAACTACCCCCTTGTGTCCTTTGTACTCTGATATTTCTATCAGTTCACTGCCACTAAAATTCCATAACTTGGCAGTTTGATCGTAAGAGGTAGTCAGAATTTGCTGGTCATCTTGGGAAAAGCTGGAAAATTTAGCACCATTCCTACCAAATATCGTTAAGTTATTATAGTTATCATGTAAATTAATATCCATGATCAGGCGATCGCCTTTTCCATTCCATAACCGGGTTTTGCCATCATCGGAAGTCGTGATAATATAATTTCCATTCGGGGAAAAAGCTGCTGTTTTTACAGAACAGTGATTCCAGACATCACAGCCATGAGGAAGTTGCTTGAGCAATTTTCCGCTCAGATCCCATAAATAAGCGTTTTTATCGGTAGTGGCTGTCAAGATTTTTGTGCCGTCAGGAGAAAACACAGCAGAATTCACAGCTGCTGAATGTCTAAAAGTAGAATTAACAGGTTGTTGGGTGATATCCCATAACTTTACTGTAGAGTCATCAGAGGCGGTGATTAGTTTGTCTCCATGGGGAGCAAATGCTGCAGTAGTAACCGATAATTGATGACCGATTAAATTAGCGATCGCGTTTCCATCCAAATCCCAAATTTTGGCAGTATTATCATAACTAACGGTAATAAAGTGATTACCGTCTGGGGAAAACAAGGCTTTTTTGACTGCATCTGAATGTCCTGCAAAGGTTTTAATTAAGTTTCCATCCTTATTCCATAATTTGGCAGTGCCATCTGATGAAGCAGTAAGGATTTGATCACCGTCTTGGGAAAAGAACGCTGAATTAACCCAACCGGTATGTCCCTTAACTATGTTGATCAGCTCGCCATTGTGGGACCACAATTTAGCTGTCTTATCTTTACTGGTAGTGATAATTTTAGTTCCGTCTGGAGAAAATACCGCAGAGGTAAGACCGCAATGATAATCCTTTATATGTACATGCCAACAGCTATCCTGATCTAGAGTTGTGATCAAATTCCCATCGTTATCCCATAATTTCGCAGTTTTGTCCCGTGAAGCGGTGAGAATTGCTTGACCATCAGGAGAAAAGATCGCAGAGACGACGATATCTTTATGCCCGCTCAAGGTCTTAATTAGTTGTCCCTGTTTATCCCATAATTTAGCCGTATTATCATCAGAAGCGGTGAGAATTGTCTGACCATCTGGGGAAAAGACGGCAGAATTAACCCTGCACTGACCGTTGCGGACGCAATCGTGCCCTCGTAAGGTATTGAGCAAATTGCCTTCCTTATCCCACAACTTAGCCGTTTTATCCTCTGAGGTAGTCACTATTGTATTGCCATCTGGGGAAAATACAGCAGAATTAACCCTAGCAGAATGTCCGGCTAAGGTAGAGATTAGCTCGCCATTGAGATTCCACAATCTTGCTGTGGTATCCTCTGAAGCCGTGAGAATTCTACTACCATCCGGCGAGAATACTGCACTAGTCACAGCCCTTTTATGTCGCATATTGGCATAGTAAAAAAAGAAGCGGCGATGAATTGCTGAATGGTAGGCTATACTCAGCAATTGTGAAACCTCAGGCACTTGACGGGTATTGTCAATCTTATAAGCAGCCTCGGCAATGCGTAAAGCCTTCGTCGGGTGTCGTTTTAAAAACGTCCTTGCTTCTGAGAGAAGATGCTTGATTTTAGCAATTTTGAAGTTATATTCAGCCAACTTCTTTTCTTGAATTTGATGGATAAGAGTGCCAACAGCCGCTACCAATGCTATCATGACTGCGACAAGAAATAACTTTTGTTGTCTAACTCTTTTCTTCTGTTCTGCTAGTCGTGCTTTTGCTTCCTTTGTACGTTCCTCTTGCAACCGTATGATTTCTGCTTGTCGCTGTTTTTCGGCTTCTTTTGCCGCTTCAATAGTGTTGTTACTGGCTTCAAAAAATTCCTTCTGTAAAGGAGTTGGGGGAGGATATTTATGATCTTGCTCAGCTTCCAGCAACCAGTTTTGGACAATGGAAAACTCAATCCCCCGCAACAGCAAGTCAGGACTTTTGTGGTTTTTTTCCCATTCCAAGGATCGCTGAGACAACTTGCTGTGGTTATGGACATGGTCTCGGTCAGTATCTAGGGTTCTGATCAATTCACTGAAATTGGTATTAAAATCTCCGCCATTTTTTCTAAAGTCTATCCACTGTATCTTAGCTAATGCCGGATGTAACAGGTTTGCTGCTACTTCGTGATGTAATATGGTCACAAACCGTTTATTTAAACTCTCGGCGTATTCCACCTCATCTGCACAATAGGGTGAATTCACTGAGCGAGGGGAAATAATAAATAAAAAGTTGTCAGAATTTTCAATACCCCGATAGATTTCCTGCTGAAAATCACTCCCTGGAGGAATACTTTCTTGGTCAAACCAAGTGCTTTTTCCCTGCATCTCGAGTGCCTCGTTTAACTGACGGGCAAAATCGGAATCTGCTCGAGAATAGGATATAAATACTTCTAAAGAGGATGAGGGGATTTGATTGCTACTTTCAGTAATAAATTCGTGATGAAGGGGTAAGGGAGGAGAAGAGTTGCGTTGCTGATTAAGAGTCAGCCAATTTTGATAATATCGCAAATTGTATCCCCGCAGTAAAATGCTGGAATTACGATTTTGATTTTTCCATTTAATCGCCTTTACTAATAACCTCTTATGGTCTGAGTAGTAGGGCTCATCCTGATGCAGTACCTTAATCAGTTTGTCAGCATCAATGCGGTATTTAGCTTCATCATTATAGGTAGTAAAGTCAATAAATTGTAACGCTCTGATCTGGGGAGGGATGCACTCTAGTTCTATGGATTCAATCAAGAGGGGAATAATCCGTTTGTTGTTAACCAAGGCGTGGGTGATTTCTTGCTGACAATAGTCGGATTTCAGGGAAGCAGGTGAGATTAAGTAGACAATATTATCAGCTCCCTCAATGCCTTGATAGACTACGTCTTGGAATGGGGTACCGGTTTGAATATCGGTCTTATTAGTCCAAACAGTAAAGCTTTTCCGCATTAAGGTTTTAGCAATTTTCTGCATCACCGGCTTATCTTGATCGGCGTAGCAGATAAATACCTGGGTCAGAAGGTTATTGGCATTCTTGGTGCTTTCACAAATCAACTCACACTGTAGGTCTGTAGGAACACAAGGAGGTTGCTGATCAGTAAACTTAACTTTTAGCCAAGATTGAGCCTGTTTTTGCTCTTCTCCAATTAACAAATAGTTGGTTTGTTTGTGATGTCTAGACCACTCCAATGCCTTGACTAGAATTTCTGTATGTTGTCTGACGTAATCACTTTGATGGTGGATGACGTTGAGTAACCCAGCCAAGGATGTTTCAAAATCCTCTGTATTATCTCGGAAATAAACCCAGTTAATTTGTTGGATAATTGGATGCATCTTATCCCAACAATCCATAGGTTCAACGTGGAGTAGAGGGATGATGCGTTTGTTGAGTTTAACGGCGAGTTGAATCTCTTTGAGACAATAGGCAGATTTGACTGAATGGGGAGCAATGATAAACAAGAAGTTATGGGATTTTTCAATGCCATCATCAATTTGATTTTGGAAGTCTACACCCAGAGGAATATCCTGTTGGTCAAACCAGATTCTGAAACCAAGTTCGGTTAATCGTTGGTGTAGTTTGGTAGCAAATACTTTGCTATCAGCTCGTCCGTAGGAGATGAAGGCATCGAAAAAAGTCTTCATGTTTGGTAGTTAAGTAGGGATTCTATGTAGTAGCTATTTGAGGGTAACTTGGGCTCACAAGTTTCAGAACCTACAGTTATAGAATTCCCTAAGGTGATGCTAAGGTAACAGTTTTACCATTAGCTGGTCAGCAGTCACCAGTCAGCAGTCAGCTTACTGCTTACACTAAGCTGCATCCCCTGAGTATTTTTGTCTAGAAAATCTCTAGAAACTTAAAGCATTTGCTCAGCTCGTTGGACAAAGGTATAGAACTGTTCCCAACCGTTGTAGCCTCCATTGACTAGCCTGCGGACTTTCCGCCAGTCTCCATCTCTGGCTGCTTGATACACCTTGCGGTCCAAGAAATAGCAGGCTAAAATTTGAGCAGCAATTTTGGGCTTGAGGGCAAGTTCCGGATTTTTTTCTAAGGTGCTGCCTAGACCAATTTTTTGGCCGTAGTCCCTGTAGTTAGCCCGACCGGTAATTTGAATAAAGCCGCGCCCATGATAGCGGGCTCCATCTCCTGGTTGGGTATTGCCCAAGTCTTTGCGACCTTCGTACATTTTGGTGAAGTATTTGGCATTACCGTATTCATTGATAGTACGGAAACCACCGGTTTCGACACCGATAGTAGCGATCGCAGCAATCAAGGTTAGCTTATCTAAAATCTTCTTTTCCTCAAGACCAGCCAGCACCTCTGGTAAATAAGTCTGGACATCTTTGAGGGGACACTTGAGAATATCCGCAACTACCTCAGGGGTTACAAAATCGGATTTGGCTCGACAGGGGACGGAATCCTGAGAGTCCTGAGTTGGAGGAGTCAGGTCATGGTTGTTGTTTTCGGTTAAGGGAGTGCTTTCGAGTTGTTCGAGTTGGTTAGCTTCAGTCAACTCATCCTCATCCTCTTCTTGCCAAACCATGGGAGTGTTGTTTGAGGCTGAGGTTGCTAAATCATCCAATAAGACCATGGAAGGAGTTCCGCCATTACTGCTGGTTTTGAAACCATTGCCTTTGATTTGGCTAGGATGAACAAACTCATCCCCGTCTTCTTCCTGCCAGATTCTGGGGATATCGTTAGCAGAGGGATTGGCTGGAGCATTAAAGGTATTGCTTGGGTCAAATTCCTGAGGAAAGGGATTACCAGGGTTACCCCCTCTGAGGGGGAAATCATTTGGGAATTGGGTGGCTTCTGGAATCGGTTGCTGTTGTAATTGTTCGTTGGGTTCTGACTGAGCCATACCTAGGTTTGGAGTTAGGTTTGGACCTGGGTTTTGAGTTATGTTTTGAGATAGGATTAACTCTGTTTGTTCCCTGGCCTGTTCCTGGTCGTGCTCAAGCTCGCTGATGTATCCTTGTACATCTTTCCTGATCAGCACCTCTACACGGGAGGAAAACTGGGTAAATGCCTGGGTGTGGTTTTCTACACGTCGGTAAGGCCCACTTAACTGAAGAAATTGCCAGCCTTCTATCTTCATGGCTTCTGCGGTGTTGCGATACTGAGTGTAGTGTTTGCCATATTGAAATAGCTCCTCTACAGCGGCGCTAATTGCCACTACCTGACTCAGTCCAAAGGCAGTCCAACCCAAGGCTACTCTGATTTTACCGTCGCTGCTGTTGATACCCACTAAAGCCGGAACAATTACCCCTCCGATAATGGTCATCATTCGCAGGGCATAATAGTGGTTGCGACACTGATTTGCTCGCTTGTCTAACCACAACACTTGGTCGAGCCAGCGAGCTTTGATAAACCGCTTCTGCATTTCCGATAGATCAATCCCATCAATCAACCCAGCTATCTCTTCTTTAAATTTTTCCTGATAAGACCGTTTTTTTCCCATGATTGACTCGTCCTGTTTACTTGAGAGGATTCCCCAGACCTATACCCCACTGTTATGGATGAAAGAAACACCTTGACAATGGCTAGGTACCTGAGGGGGTGACAACAAGGCTAAAAACTAGACAGGGTATCGGGTGTGGGGTGTGGGGGGTGGGGAAAATAGAAGCGATGCAGAGGTGTGACCCGTGGCGAATTTAATTCGCCAACGGAAAGCACACCTAAGCGGTCTTGGGGAGGCAGTGCGGTCTTGGGGGTTCCCCCCATGACCGCACTGCCGTGGTTTCCCCCACTCGCGCAAAGCATGGCTGACAGCGATGCAGCGCGGTCTTGGGGGTTTCCCCCATGAGCGACTGCATCAAGACAGGGAATTTGGAGTGAGCCTAGGGATAACAATCGCTCCGAAACCTGATTTAACCGTCCCGTCGTCACTCCGCCAGCTCAAAATCTTCCCCTCCTGGGAGGGGTTAGGGGTGGGTTACCCTACACCCATCACCCCACACCCCACACCCCGTAAAGCTTTTAAGGCTGTTTGTCACCCCGTCAGGCTAGGTACATGTATGGATTGTGTTTGGGGACTCATCACCCCAGTTATAACCGGGAATTATGACAACGTGGGTAAGGACAAATGCTCAAGTTTCGAGTATAGTTGAATCTGGTAAATACTCCCTTTTTTTGATAACGATCAATAAGGGTATCTGACATTAGTAGGATTTTATCTAGGATCGCTGTGATCTAAACGAAATTCCTTGCGATCTTCTTCTGACAGCCGATAAATGTTAGCTGTTTTCAACCACTCAACAATATCCTCCAGCATCAGCCACACGCTGACAGTGCCATTGCTTGAAGCAGTGAGGATTTTGGTGCCATCGGGAGAAAAGACGGCAGAGTTCACAGCAGCAGGAGTAAGGTCTTTCATCTCCAGGATTAAGTTACCGTCTAAATCCCACAACTTGGCAGTTTTATCGTCAGAAGCAGACAGAATTTTTGTACCATCGGGAGAAAACACCGCTGAATTAACATCAGACATATGTCCTTTACCGGGGTCTCCTCCAAAGGTTCGGATCGGCTTTCCATTCAAATGCCACAGTTTTATGGTGTCATCTGCTGAAGCAGTGAGAATTGTTTGACCATCAGGGGAAAAGACGGCGGAATTAACAGCACCTTTATGTCCTTTAAAATCAGTAATTATTTCTCCGTTCAAGTTCCACAACTTCGCCAGTTTATCCTTAGAAGCCGTAAGGATTTGCTGGCGGTTAGGAGATAGGACAGCGGAATTAACTTCCCCCTTGTGTCCTTTGTATTCTGAGATTTCTATAAGTTCACTGCCACTAAAATCCCATAACTTGGCAGTATGATCCTTAGAGGTAGTGAAAATTTGCTGGTCATCTTTGGAAAAGCTGGCAAATTTAGCACCACTGCTACCGAATATCGTTAAGTGATTATAGTTATCATGTAAATTAATATCCATGATCAGGCGATCGCCATAGTTACCATTAGGGGAGAAAGCTGCTGTTACAGCACAGTTCTTCCCGATATCACAGTCATAAGGAAGTTGCTTGAGCAATTTTACGCTCAGATTCCATGAATAAGGCTTTTTATCGGTAGTGGCTATCAATATTTTTTTGCCGTTAGGATAAAACACAGCAGAATTCACAGGTGCTGAATGTTTAAAACTAGAATTAACGGGTTGTTGGGTGATATCCCATAACTTTACTGTCGAGTCATCAGAGGCGGTAATAATTTTTTCTCCATTGGGAGAAAACGCTGCAGTGGTAACCGATAATTTATGAGCGATTAAATTAGCGAAAAGATTTCCATCCAAATCCCAAATTTTGGCAGTATCATCATCACTAACGGTAATAATCTTTTTACCGTCTGGGGAAAACAAGGCTTTTTTTACTGGCTCTGAATGTCCCTTCAAGGTTTTAATTAATTTTCCATCCTTATCCCATAAGTTAGCAGTGCCATCTTCAGAAGCGGTAATAATTTTACCGTCTTTGGAAAAGAAAGCTGAATTAACCCAACCGTTATGTCCCTTCAATAGTTTGATCAGCTTGCCATTTTGTTTCCACAACTTAGCTGTCTTATCTTTACTGGTAGTGATAATTTTAGTTCCGTCGGGAGAAAATATCGCAGAGGTAAGACCCCTATCCTGATTTAGAGTTGTGATCAAATTCCCATCCTTATCCCATAATTTGGCAGTTTTGTCCCGTGAAGCGGTGAGAATTGTCTGACCATCAGGAGAAAAGACCGCAGAGACGACGATATCTTTGTGCCCCCTCAAGGTATTAATTAGTTTTCCCTGTTTATTCCATAATGTAGCCGTATTATCATCAGAAGCGGTGAGAATTGTCTGACCATCTGGGGAAAAGACGGCAGATGAAACGCTGCACTGACTGTTGGGATTGCAATCATGCCTTTGTAAGGTATTGAGCAAATTGCCTTCCTTATCCCACAACTTAGCTGTTTTATCCTCTGAGGTAGTCACTATTGTGTTGCCATCGGTCGAAAATACAGCAGAATTAACCCTAGCAGAATGTTTGTCTAAGCTCTTGATTTTCTTGCCCTTGAGATTCCACAATTTTGCTGTTTTATCCTTTGAAGCGGTGAGAATTCTACTACCATCCGGCGAGAATACTGCACTAGTCACATCCCTTTTATGTTTTATATTGGCATAGTAAAAAAAGGAGCGGTTATGAATTGCTGAATGGTAGACTCTACTAAGTACTTCTAAAGCCTTAGGCTCTTTCTTGTTAATCTTATAAGCAGCCTCGGCAAGGCGTAAAGCCATAGTAGGGTTTTTCTGGTTTTCTGGTAAAGACTCCTTTGCTTCTGAGAGAAGATTGTTTATTATAAAAAGTTGAAAGTTATGGTTAGCCACCTTCTTTTGTTTAATTTGATAGATAAGAGTGCCAACAGCCGCTACAAATGCTAGAATGACTCCGACAATCAATAATTTTTGTTGTCTAACTCTTTTATTCTGTTCTGCTAGTCGTGCTTTCGCTTCCTTTGTACGTTCCTCCTGCAAGCTTATAATTTCTGCTTGTCGCTGTTTTTCGGCTTCTTTTGCCGCTTCAATAGCGTTGTTACTGGCTTCAAAAAATTCCTTCTGTAAAGGAGTTGGGAGAGGATATTTATGATCTCGCTCAGCTTCCAAGAACCACTTTTGGGCAATGGAAAACTCAATCCCCCGCAACAGCAAGTCAAGAGTTTTGTGGTTTTTTTCCCATTCTAAGGAGCGCTGAGACAACTTGGTGTGGTTATGGACATGGTCTCGGTCAGTATCTAGGGTTCTGATCAATTCACTGAAATTGGTATTAAAATCTCCGCCATTTTTTCTAAAGTCTATCCACTGTATCTTAGCTAATGCCGGATGTAACAGGTTTGCTGCTACTTCGTGATGTAATATGGTCACAAACCGTTTATTTAAACTCTCGGCGTATTCCACCTCATCTGCACAATAGGGTGAATTCACTGAGCGAGGGGAAATAATAAATAAAAAGTTGTCAGAATTTTCAATACCCCGATAGATTTCCTGCTGAAAATCACTCCCTGGAGGAATGCTTTCTTGGTCAAACCAAGTCGTTTTTCCCTGCATCTGGAGTGCCTCGTTTAACTGACGGGCAAAATCGGAATCTGCTCGAGAATAGGAGATAAACACCTCTATAGAGGATGAGGTAATTTGAGCGCTACTTTCAGTAATAAATTCGTGATGAAGGGGTAGGGGAGGATGAAGGCTACGTTGCTGATTAATAGTGAGCCAAGTTTCATAATATCGCAAATTGTATCCCCGCAGTAAAATACTGGGATTACGATTTTGTTTTTTCCATTTAATCGCCTTTACTAATAAGGTCTTATGGTCTGAGTAGTAGCGCTCATCCTGATGCAATACCT
The DNA here is from genome assembly GCF_982860115.1 of Moorena sp. Classification (NCBI taxonomy): domain Bacteria; kingdom Bacillati; phylum Cyanobacteriota; class Cyanophyceae; order Coleofasciculales; family Coleofasciculaceae; genus Moorena; species Moorena sp. The sequence continues at coordinate 815 of NZ_CEYLVT010000090.1, read as the reverse complement.
TAATCAGTTTGTCAGCCTCAATCCGGTATTTATCTTCATCCTTATAGGTAGTAAAATCAATAAATTGTAGCCCTCTGATCTGGGGAGGGATGCCCTCTAGTTCTTCTGTCGATTCAATCAAGAGGGGAATAATACGTTTGTTGTTGTCCAAGGCGTGGGTGATTTCTTGCTGACAATAGTCTGATGTCACGGAAACAGGTGAAATTAAGTAGACTAGGTTATCAGCTCCCTCAATGCCTTGATTGATTACGTCTTGGAATGGAGTACCGGTTTCAATATCGGTCTTATTCGTCCAAACCGTGAAGCTTTTCCGCATTAAAGTTTTAGCAATTTTCTGCATCACCGACTTATCTTGATCGGCGTAGCAGATCAACACCTGGGTCAAAAGGTTATTGGCATTCTTGGTGCTTTCACAAATCAACTCACACTGTAGGTCTGTAGGAACACAAGGAGGTTGCTGATCATGAAACCTAACCTTTAGCCAAGATTGAGCCTGTTTTCGCTCTTCTCCAATTAACAAGTAGTTGGTTTGTTTTTGATGTCTAGACCACTCCAATGCCTTGACTAAAATTTCCGTATGTTGTCTGACGTAATCACTTTGATGGTCGATTACCTGGAGTAACCCAGCCAACGATTTTTCAAAATCATCTTTATTATCTTGGAAATAGATCCAGTTAATTTTTTGGATAATTGGATGCATCTTATCCCAACAATCCGTAGGTTCAACATGGAGTAGAGGGATGATGCGTTTGTTGAGTTGAACGGCGAGTTGAATCTCTTTGAGACAATAGGCAGATTTGACTGAATGGGGAGCA
>NZ_CEYLVT010000089.1:14545-27854 GCF_982860115.1 Moorena sp. | reverse complement strand
GGAGGGTAGGGAAAGTCCTCCTTTCTTGATGCAGTCGCTCATGGGGGAAACCCCCTTTGGCGGCGCTGCATCGCTAAAAACCCAACCATCAACTAACAATTGGTGTGTGAACCCAGCAAGATAACACTTTGAGAAAACAACGGTACGGCGGGGCACGCCGAAACCAAGTGAAACAGGGAAGCAACGGACTTCATAAGGCACTTCTCAAAAAGTAGCTGAACGCTATCGCGAGACTAGCCCGCTGGGTCTTTCGCGAACTGAACTAGAATCTTAGTCTTGACGGGATTTCGGTTTAGGTATTGCCATTCGGACGCGGAGGTTTAAGGCCGGTCGTAGATCTAGGAATCCCCGTCACAAAGCGAGCGGGGAGTGTCAACACCGTAGCATGGGTCAAAAAGGTTTAAGGGTTAAGGGTTGTTCGTGTAGCGTGGCCTATTCGCGTAGCTTGGCCTTTTGGTCAAGGCCAAGGCCAAGGTTGTTCGCCCAAGGCAATTGGGTTTACGGTAGGTTAAAGTTTGAAGGGGTGAGAAGGTACTTTTCACCCCTTCAGGTCAACATCGACCGTGAGGGATCAATTACTAGTGGCACAGCGGCAACAACAACGCATCTTCTATTTCTTTGCCCACCGTCATACTCAGCTGACAATTACTATTGAGGCACTCTACTAGCAAGTGATTAGCACGACTATACTGCTCTAACCAATCTTGGCATGTCTTGCTCAAATGCCATTGGTGACCAATATTGCGATGCTCTATCATCAAGGCTCTTAATTGTGATACCCATTCCGAACCATTACTTTGCCACCATTCTTGAATACTATCTCGGTCGTCATCATCTAGGTCAGGTAGCTGATTTTTAAGCTTCTCTAGATAGTCTCCTATAGACTCAATCCCAGTCAGGTGATTCAAGTCAAGGGCAAGGTAAAGAGCACTTAGTCGGTCGTAAACTAGTTCTGGTGTCATAGCTTGGGCAACAACTAAAGCATGATCTAAGGCTAAATCTAGGGCAAGTTCACTACCCAACTCCCCTCCTAGTCTGTGATCAATAGCCAACGCTAAGGCTTGATTCCGGGAAAGAGGATGGCTAGCAGGAAGGGCAAGGGTCATGTAAAACGCACGCACTGCTGCTGGCTTGTAGGGAGTATCGATCTCGAGAGATTTGATCTCAATCCAGTGCAAGAACTTGCTCAAGTTATCATCTAAACCCATAATGCCTGGTGTCTGTTTGACTGAGTCAAATACCATTTCTGCACAGACTAACCGATTAACCTGTTCCTTGATCAGCAACAATAGCTCATCAGCATCTGGCAACATTTGTGCTGTGAGTAAAAATACTTCACGCCAACGTTTCTCCTGTAGGTGTTCGACTAGCTGTGACAAAGACATCCCAGTGCCGATCACAATCCCTCTAGCGGTAAAATACTCTTGAAATGTCAGATGAGAGAATGAGTAAATTCGTCGTGCCCGCTCTACCAATAGTCCATGCTGAACTTCGATAGATTTGAGTACTGCTAAGCTATCTAATTCTAGAGCTGCCTGGTTGCTTTGAGTTGCTGGTAATTTCCGTAAATAATCAGCAATTAATTGTTGCAGCCGAATTTCTTCAAAGAAATACTCCCCTTGCTCAAAGGTGATAACTGCTAATTGAGAAAGTAATTCTAGCTTGTGGGGTAAAGATAAATTACGATAAATATCATCTCGCTTAACACCCCGGGCTTCATCCCAGCGAATCAGCAGTAAGTCTAGTCCTTGCTGGTAAAGATCAGAGCGTTTAACAGGAAAGTCAGCTTTGGTTTGAAACACCAGACAGGCTAGATTCAGCAAGACTGGTGTTGTTGCTAGTTCTCTAATTTGCTGATTTTCTGGCAGCTTCATCTGCTCGATAAACAGAGATGCTTTCTCCAAACCTGATTCTGGATCATTCCTTGCTACCGCCACAAACCACTTTTTAGCAAAGTATTGAATTTGTGCTGGTTTGAAGTCAGCAATCTCAACCTCAGTAAATCCCTGAAATCGATACTGTTGAGCTGCAATGCGACATGTGATGATCAGCTGATTTTTGTAATACTTTTCGGAAATCTTGCGGATTTGTTGAATAACTTGATTACTGGCAGTTTCCGGGACTTCATCCAAGCCATCCATTAAGATCAAGCCTCTGCCATAGCTGAGGATAGTTTCAATATCTTGTTCTGAAATACCACAACTTTGGAACTCTTGATTAATGTAATTAAATAGGCTAAAACTACATTCGATCATAGCATCCTCGGCAAAGTTTTTCAATCGAATCAAAATCGGAACCCGATCCGATTGAAAATTTCCTTGATTGCACTGAATAGCCAGATATTGCAAAAAGGTGGTTTTCCCAGAGCCAGGTTTACCTAGCACCATCATTTTAGAATAGCGTTCTACCGCTTGCAGTCCTGGTATGCTTTCCCGGCGGACTTTGCCTATACCCAAGCGGTCAAATTCCTCCGCTGGGAAGCCTTCCAAATCGTCAATTTCCAACCATCGTTGACTAGTGATTTCTTCGAGAATATTCACATCCACGTAGATGTGATCTAAGCTCACCGGTCGAGCAATATCCAATAGGCGCAGAGTGCCACACTGATTTTGAATTTTGTCATGGTAGTGCGATCGCACTTTGGTGACGATGGCATCAACTCTACTTTTGTCCTCAGCTGCTTTCTTTTCTGCATCTATCTGAGCATCTTCTGGTATTGCGACAATCTCTTCCATCTCCAAATCCAGATGAAAGCAAATTTCGCTAAAAACGCGGCGGTCAACGGGTTTACCGGCAAAAAACTTCCAAATCGGTTGGCGAGTTTCTATGCCGATTTCACCCGCAAAATATTCTTGTGTCCATCCCTTGCGTTCAAAAGCCTGTTTGGCTTTTTTGATGCCGTCTGGAGATGCCTGGAGAGATCGCTTTGCCATAGCTCAAGCTTAATTTACTGAAAAATCTTTCGATACTCACCTATAGATTTCCCGAAAAATAGGTCAACAGCCACAAGGATGAAAAATCTTTCGACACTAACCTATAGATTTCCCGAAAAATAGGTCAACAGCCACAACGAACCAATCACAATGGAAAATTTTTGATCAGACGAGGTGATCAGGTGATCAGGTGATCGGGTGATCGGGTGATCAGATGATCAGGTGATCTGGTGATGGGGTGATCAGGTGATCAGGTCAATCATTTGTGAAAAAGAAACCACTTGTGTTCCTCCACTTCCGGTCTGAGACCCCTCTCCCCCTCTTCTGGTGTTTCACAACTCAAATCGGATGGCTATATTTTCTTCTATCCCACTCTCAAGGGTCCGACCGTTGATTGTTATCGAACCCAAGATGACGTTAAACGTCAGACAATAAAATATCGCTTTTGCCTACCAGCCTTTTTCCTTTTCACCCTCTCCCGTTTCTGCTTAGTGATTGGTATACATCAACTCAAACACAACAAAAACGCAATCGCAAACATCCAAACTTCATCCTGAAACTATAGCATCAATTCAGTAATTTTCCGTACACTTTAGGCGTTATGTGAAGAGGACTGTGAACCATGACTAACGCTATGATAACGACCTTCATTAATTACTGACGTGCTGTCATACTAAGGCTTATTTCTATATTTCAATCAACTTAACTCTACTTATGAACCATCGTTATTGGAGAACCTTTATCGAAGCAGCTGCTCTCACTACCTGCCTGATGGTTGTCAATGGGATTCCCCCAATGACTGAAAATTTTATCTCTGGAACCCGTATGAATAATAAGTTTTTCCAGAATTATCAGGATGGCGTTAAGGAAGTAGTCGCTCAAAAATCTACTTACCCCTTTAATATTTCATCACTATCATTCTTAGGGAGCGTAAACTTACCTGAAACTTTATGGAATGTCAAGTCTCACCAATTAACAGCATCAACGGTGACGGGGGAATATTTCATTGATTCTGCCTTCAGCTTAAGGAGTTTTTAATGATGCTATTCATAGGTTTCTTAGACTATAAATAGATAATCAGGAGTTAAAATGTTACAAGTGTGTCTACAGCAATCCTGGCCCCAGGATAAACCAATTAGCAAAATTGTATTTCCAGCAATTTTACCAAGCAGTTTGGGAAATTTTGCCACCTTATGCTTGATGTTATCCCCACAGGAAATTCAGTATTATCTATTCAGCAAGCCCCACAGTCAATTTGTCTTCATCAATTCGCCTCATCCGATGCTACTATGGGTTACTGTACTTCACTCTACAGCACACGAATGTCGGTTACTCCCTTGCTATCTAGACTTGAAAACCTCGAAAGTTCAGACCATTACTCGTTGCTTAGCAGATAAAGGCTTCTATCGACTACTGTTGTTTTCCACTGAAGAACCACAACGCTGTAACCAGGTAATGACAGTAACACTTACACCCCAACAATGCCAAATGTTACAAGACTCGGCTAATACTGGTCAAACCTCACAACCTATAGCTCAACCCATAGTCAGCAGACGCATACTAAAGCTTAAATTTGAACAACTCAAATCCCAAGTGTCGAATAAATGGGATGCTCTGGACAAGTTTAATTCTCCAATCCAGGCAGAACTTGCTCATTCCATTTCCTAGTTCCCAGCTTTTTATAACCTTAGGTATGATGAGGTCATTGCTAGTATGATATTATTGGCCTTTGAATACTTATCATTGTGGCAAGCTGGCTGATTAGTCATTAGTTATTAGGTAGATATCACAATGACTAATTAAAATTTATTCACGATCGAGATTTTCCTAATTGTTCACAATTGGCAAGAACTCCTTTCTCTGTGATGAATATTCCCAGGCAATTCCGTCTGGATCTTTACTTTGACTCCATTGTGAAAAGTCTGCATCAGATTTACGTTTACCAATTGTGCTGGAATGAACATCTAGTCGCTTGGCTAATTCGGCTTGGATCAGAGGTTGATAAACTTTCTTATCCTGCTTCTTTTTGACCCGTTTTTTTTGATCACCTGAAGCGTCACCAGTCAAGGCAGCTAGTTTTGAGGCAACAGATTCTTGTGATCTTGGAGTTTCTAGCAATTTTGGGATGTCACTGCTAGAGAACTCATCTTTTTGGAGCTGTAGTTCCAAAGACGGGGTTGCTTGACTGGTGTTGGATTCACTCTCAGGCTCCAAGGAGGATTCACTCTCAAGCTCGAAGGATGGTTCACTCTCAAGCTCGAAGGATGGTTCACTCTCATCAAAGATACTACCGAGAGCGCTAGCGGTCAGAAAGTAATAAACAGTGCCTTTGTCATCATAGGTTCGACTCTGAGCTCCAAACTCCTGTGCCTTTTTGTCTAAATACTGTTTGGCTGCAGTTCCAGAAATATCGGCCTTGATCGACAAGTCAATGGGTGTCAGACAGCCTTGGTTATCTTTAATCAGTTGATTGAAGAAGGGATTAACTTTCCGAGTCCACTTCTGCCATTGATATTGCTGCCAAAGCCTGATGATGATAATTAGGGTAAGTATGGCCAGTACTATTGGCCATGCCTTTAGCAACAGAACCATCACCAATGCGACGGGGATGATCAGAATGAGAATTCCAGTGGCACTGCTATCGATTACTTTTCCAGTCATATCCCTGTTGACGGATTTACTTGACCAACTCCCTCGCTCAACTGCTTGGGAGGGGGTATAGTTAATAGTTTATTCGTTTACGAGGCATTGAGGGGCTATCGACTAAAGTCACCGACTGTGGATGATTAGTAATTGGTAAACATTTCTACCCTTACCGATGCCCTATTCCCCGTAAGAGTCACGACTTCTTCCTAGTAGTCCTAGTCAACTCAGGTTAGTTAGGGAAAGACGTTTAAACATCGCCACCCGTGCCTTGGTTGCTAAGGTATCATCAAGTGGTTCTAAGGACACTGGTATATGATACTTTTGCTTGAGGGCAGTTTGGATCAGCCAATCAGCAAGAAAGGGGTTTTTCGGTAACAGCGGACCGTGGGAGTAGGTTGCGATCGCATTGCGATAAAATGCCCCTTCTGTACCATCTTCCCCATTGTTACCATATCCTTTGACCACTTTAGCTAGGGGTTCGACATTACCTAAATAGGTACGACCACCATGATTTTCAAAGCCAATCACTACTGGATTTTTCCCGAGCATAGCCTTTAAGTCTTGGGCTAGGGGTGATGCAGTAATCTCAAATACCACATTACCAATGCAACGGCTAGCATCTACCCCAGGATGCTTGCTGACCAAATCCAGCAACCCTAAGCCCTGAATCCGCTTACCTACAGCTGGTTCATAGTAGTGACCTAGCAATTGAGGTGAGCCACAGGTAAATACCCCCGGTGTACCTCCTTCAATTTTTTCTTGTAGGGCATTGGCTTTGCTACCTTGTAAGTCTCGCATAACAATTTCTTGCTGTCTATCTTGAGCACCACCACCCATTAAGATATCCACTTTATAGAATTGCTCAGCAGGGGTTTGCTGATCGAGGGGGATTAGATTGACTCTAATGCCTCGCCACTGGGTTCGTTGTTGTAAGCAGATGACATTACCGCGATCGCCGTAGGTACTCATTAGGGTAGGGTAAAGCCAGCCTATAGTTAATTCTAGTTGTTCGGAATTCATCAAAAAAATATGGGTTGGTAAGGGGAGCGACGGAAACCCCTGTCATTCATGCATGGGGAGGAGTCGCTCCCCTTACATAAACAGCAGCTTGACAGAGATTCTTTTGAATTAGAAACTATAAGAGTATCCATCTTTCCGGTGTACAATGCTGCAATATTTATGACTAATTCCTTGAACCAGTTCGTGTTTAGTGGAGATATTGAATGAACCGGTTTTTCGAGTAGCTATTCTACCTGTGTAGGTTCCAATTTTCTTGCCTTTGGTTACAACGGCTTTGGCAATATCTCCAGTCTGAAACCCTTTGACAAACTTAAACCTTGGTACATAACGAGTGGGAAAGCCAAACTTGTTCGTTCTGCACATCTGACGAGTACCATGTCCTTTAGCTGAAATCAACAAGGGCTGATAACTTTCGATGTACAAAGTATCGACTTCTCCAACATTCGCGGCATCTAACCAGTGTGTTTTTGGAAGGTTCTGCCGACATCGATTGTACTTAGTTAATCCACCTGACCCTGTTTCAATCGGCAAACCTAAGGCTTTTAATTCGTTATACAACTTCCATCGAGTTGAGTTGACGGCTGCCGCATCGACTAAAGGTCGTTTGGCTTGAGAAAGAATACGCTTTAGAACATCAGGTTTACCAGATAAAAACTGTTCGATTTCCTGATTACCTTTGATTTGATTGCACTTCCTACAAGCAATTGCTAGGTTAGTTACTCGGTCAGAACCGCCCTTTGATTTAGGTTTGATGTGTTCGATCTCTAGTTGAGTATCGGTCACACCACAGTAAGCACATTTACGATTCCATTTGGAAAGTAGATATTCTCTAACTTCATATCCGTAGAGTGTGCCCTGCTGATACTCTGTGCCAGAAATCTCAGGGTTTTCCATCTTCTGAGTATCGAACCTAACTAATTCCTGAGAAATGCCAGTTATCGGACAAAATCGAGTAAGTTTTTTTACCCATGTGAGAATATTATAGACTCTCGACATTAGACTGGGAGCTAACCACCCATCAGGACGTTTACGGTTAAGAAACCGTGGCTGTCGATAACGAGTTTTGCGGTTTCTACGAGAACGTCTCAACTTTCTACGTGAGGTTAAACCATCTCGAATTTGAAGACCTCTGTGGGTTAGTTCCGCACCCCAAACAACCACCTTTTCTTGAATAATTGCTAAACCTGTCGTTTGAGAACCAGGGTCAAGTTTGATCTGATGATTATGTGTTACACATTCCAATTCCTCCAAATCGCGCATCATGATTGTGAACGGGTATCTCCTAAAGACCTTAGCCCTTCCTTGTTTGAGCAAGATTCTAGCTCTAGCAGGCTGGCATGGGTCTAAAGGTTTTTTGTTTTTATCAAGTACAAAAACTCGCATAATGTGAGTATTCTCCTATTGCTAGGGTAAAGTTCGCTTCGCCAATGTTATCAGTCGGTACTTTCCAGATTGCACTTCCTTAACCTGATAAAGATGTTTAACAATCCGGTTCTAGAGCTTGAAACTAGCGTCGCATTTCAAGGTAGGAACTTCAACTCTTGGTGATAACGTAGTCCCTGACGGGACTTGGGCTGGTCAGGTAATGATTCACAAGCCCCCGGATTTATCTGTGGGGTTTGCTACTCCCAGGCTCCTGACCTTGGGTTGAAGGTGATTTGGTTGTTCGCCTTATACTGTCTGCTGAGCAGTTATGGGAGAAGCTGATCCAAGCTTTTGCTTCGCACCATTGCACTCCAGATTAGAGAATGCTAGAGACCTGGTCAAGTAATAGAAGTTGACAAGGGATGCTGTGGCCTGACGGGGGTTTCCCCCACTCGCGCTTTGGATCAAGACAAAGTCCGATAGCTCTACTAAGCACTTGATCAGGATATTTATATCACCATTACACCCCATCATCCCATCCTCTCATCACCCCATTATCAATTGGCCTAGTTTTCTGATGATTTAACCGATGCTCTAGGGGACTACAATGAGACTTGTGGTTTGCTGCCTATGGATAAATCAATGCTGCAAGCAATCTCTGCTCTAACCCTAGGGTTCCAATTTGCTTCTCCTGGGCCAATAATCGTTGAACTCGGACCCGTAACAATCCGCTGGTACGGACTATTGATTGCCTCAGCAGTGTTAATTGGAGTTAGCCTTTCCCAATACCTAGCCAAGAGTCGTAACGTTAACCCAGATTTGTTGGGCGACTTGGCTATCTGGCTGGTTATTTCTGCGATTCCTGGTGCCAGACTTTACTATGTCTTGTTTCAGTGGGAACAATACGCCCAGCGTCCAGACCAAATTATTGCGATTTGGAATGGTGGGATTGCCATTCATGGCGCTATCTTGGGTGGTATCTTAGCTGCAACAATTTTTGCCCGCCTCAATAAACTGTCTGTCTGGCTGTTAGTTGATCTAGTAGTTCCTTCTCTGATATTAGGTCAAGCAATCGGACGTTGGGGTAATTTCTTTAATTCCGAAGCCTTTGGCGCTCCCACGGATTTGCCTTGGAAATTGTATATTCCACCACTACAGCGTCCCCCAGGGTTTCAGAATTTTGACTATTTCCATCCCACCTTTCTGTATGAGTCTGTGTGGAACTTATTGGTCTTTGGGTTACTGATGACTCTGTTCTTTCGGGATTTACGCCGCAAACCCCATCTGAAGGTAGGCACGATGGCTCTAGTTTATATGGTCGCCTATAGTACTGGTCGCTTCTGGATTGAGGCATTGCGGATGGATAGTCTGATGCTCGGTCCATTACGCATTGCTCAAGTGGTCAGTTTGGTTGCGATCGCATTGGGAGTTGCTGGTTTAGGGTGGCTGTATGGGATGGGTCGGTCTTTGCCAGATGTTGTTCCAGTCGATAATCAGCAGTGGGATACGGTATCTAAATAAAAAAAGCCCCAGAGTTTAGCTCTAGGACTTTACCAGGGTGCATCTACCACTTTCTTTTTACTGGGTAGATCAGGTTAATCCGGACAATTTTGGAATATACCAACTTGTTATAAGAAACCTCACATTCCAGAAGTTTCTCCAACTTTGCTAGCTTCTTCAACCCAGCTGTCAAACAACTTTTGATTCTTTTTAATCCATTCTTGGCTATGGCGACGGATATCTGCTGGGGTATCTTCCCCGTTTTCCGCCCGTAAGCTTTCAGCATTAATATCCTCAATCGGCATCTTAAATCGCTCAAACAATTTTCTGGCTGCTGGGTTGGCTGCTATAAATTTTTTGTTGGCCACAAAGCGGATGCGATCCACTGCGAATCCGAGATTTTTACCATCGATTGAAGTATGTTTTTCTGTCAACCCTTTCTGGGGTCCTGGTAGATTGGTTTGGGCAACTTCTAGCCAAAGCACATCCTCACCTGGTTTTAATACCGTAGCGAGCCACAGGGGAGTCCAAGTGTAGTAAAGGATAGGTTTTCCTTGTTTGTAGCGAGCAATGCTATTCGCAATTAAAACGGTATATTCTCCTTGGTCGTGTTCCACAGTATCCCTGAGCCCATAAGCATCTAAGTGATGCTCAATAACTAACTCACATCCCCAACCGGGAATACAACCAGCTAAATTTGCCTTACCATTTCCATCGAAGTCAAAAAGTTTGGCAATTTTAGGGTCTTTGAGTTGCTCTAAATTGGTGATATTGTATTTTTCAGCAGTTTTTTTATCAATCTGATACCCTTGCAACAGATCAGAAACAATAACTCCAACTCGCTCTAATTTCTTTTCGCCACCATTTTTTTCAAAGAATTCTGTGTGCAGGTTTTCCCAATGGCTAGCGGTAAAATCTAGGTCGTTATTACCCAAAGCAATGTGGCTGGTGGTTGGCTGGAGTTCTTTGGGTTTTTTAATCTCGTAACCGAGCTTTTCGAGAGCTGTGTTAACGATGTGTGTAGTGAATTGTGATTCTGCAGAATAACCATAGGTAGAGCGTACGTTCACCCCTTTCCCAGGTAGTCCTATTTCTGATGCAGTTAATTCGGTTGTAGCTTGGGGAATTTGTTGCCAGCTGATTAAACCCACAAGCAATGCCACTAAAACCGTTGCAGCAATAGTAGCCCCAGTCCGTGGTTTACTGGTTAACCTCAAACGCACAAAACCAATGGGTCCTCGGTCTAGCCAAGGGATTTGGTTGTTGCCTTGACTCACCACTTGAGTGATCCGGTCGAGCATCACGGCAATCAGAACGATGCTTAATCCTCCCACAGCAGCTAGTCCGACATTCACCCGACCGAGACCTTGTAAGACCATCTGTCCCAATCCTCCGACACCAATCATCGAAGTCACCACGGACATCGATAGTGCTAATAGGATGGCTTGGTTTACTCCAGCTAGGATAGTTGGCATTGCTAGGGGAATTTGCACTTCCCAAAGCATTTGTCTTGGGGTTGAGCCAAATGCGATCGCAGCTTCGACAACTTCTGTAGATACTTGTCGGATTCCTAGGTTGGTCAGGCGAATCAGGGGGGGGACAGCAAAGACTAAAGTAGCGATTACTCCTGGCACTGCACCAATGCCAAACAGCATTACCACTGGGACAAGATAGACGAATGACGGGAGGGTTTGCATGGCATCAAGCAGGGGTCGCAGGAATTTCTCGACGCGATCGCTACTAGCACAGGCAATGCCAAGGGAAATGCCAATCAGCACGCAAAACACTACAGCTGTCACCACTAGCGCCAGGGTAGTCATGGCTTGTTCCCAAGCTCCAAAAAAGCCAATCAAGGTCAAGGCAATAAGGCTATAAATAGCAATTTTTCCGCCAGCAATTTGCCATACTATCAAACCCAGAATAACCAGGAAAACTAGGGGAGGAATGGATAGGAAAAGCGATTGTATTCCTTCCAGAGTCCAGGTAATGGGCAAGCTAATTGTTTGAAATAAGGGACGGAAGTTGTCAACTAGGAAATTAACTACTGCGGTAATCCACTCGTCAAGGGGTAAGGTATAAAGCTCAAAGGGATTCAAGATAATATCTAGACCAACTTGGCTTGTTGCGATATCATTAAGGGATAGAATTAAATAATTGAACACAATACTATTTATAGCAACACTCTTATAGTATAGATTGTCAATTTATCTAGATATTTCGTTTTTCAGCATTCAGCATTCAGCTTTCAGTTTTCCGTAACTCAGATTAAACGAATGCTTACCTCTTTTATTCAACAGCTGTTGGCTTAGCATAGGCTTAGGGCATCAGCTGATAGCTGATAGTTGAATACTAAATGCTGATAGCTGATAGCATTCAGCATTTAGTATTCAGCTACCTTGTCTTGGACAAGCTTTTGAGGTTTGCCAATACTAGCGATAAGATCAGACTGTTCCACCATTCCTTTTAATGTACCGTCAGTATCGACTACAGCAACAGGAAGTCCATCTCGGTAGAGGTGAAATATATCTTCTAGGTGGGTTAAAGCGTTGACTGTGGGGAAGTCTGTTTCCATCACTTCAGTAATGTCTTCACTGCCTTTTTGGAGGACTGCTTCTAGCCATTGTTTCTTGACAATTCCAACAGGTTTGCTGTGTTCATCGACAACATACATTTGTTGGAGGTGATGGTCTATCATCTGTTCCAGTCCAGCCCTAGCAGAGTTTTCTGTAAGAACTAAGGCAGGGGTTTGACGAGCAATTGACCCAGTTTTTAGGACTTGGGCGCGGTTAACATCTTGGATGAATGCACGGATGTAGTCGTCAGCTGGTTGGTTAATCAGTTCTTCTGGTGTGCCAGTTTGGACGATATAACCGTCTTTCATCACTGCTATGTGATCGCCCATCTTGAGGGCTTCTTGAATATCATGGCTGATAAATACAATGGTTTTGTGCAGTTCTGTCTGGAGTCGCAGTAATTCATCCTGCATGTCCCGCCGAATCAGGGGGTCGAGGGCGCTGAATGCCTCATCCATAAGTAAAATCTCGGCATCTGTGGCTAAAGCGCGGGCTAAACCTACCCGTTGACGCATCCCACCACTGAGAGAAGAAGGTAAATAATCCGCCCATTGGGATAAACCTACCACCTCTAAGGTTTCCAAGGCTTTTTTGCGGCGTTTGGCTTGATCTATCCCCCGGACCTTTAGACCATACGCTACATTTTCTGCAACTGTTTTGTGGGGAAATAATCCAAATCGCTGAAACACCATGGATACCTTGCTCTGGCGAATCTCTCGCATCCGCTTCTCATCAACATGGGCAATGTCTTCATCATCGATATAGATATTGCCGCTGGTGGGATTAATTAAGCGGTTAATACAGCGAGCTAGGGTGGATTTTCCGGAACCGGATAACCCCATTACCACGAACAATTCTCCTTTATTGACGCTCATAGAGACATCAGCAATGCCTAAGACTTGACCGGTTTTTTCTAAGATAGAATCCCGACTACCACCTTGGCGAAACAGTTTGAGGGCAGCTTGGGGTTTGTCGCCATAAATTTTAATCAGATGTTCAATACGAATTTTGGGGTTTGAATTATTCATTATTAATTGGTTATTTTATTGGTCATTGGAGAAAAAGTGATTCGTCAAAACCCCTAGTTTCTAATAGTTAATTGGTACTACTGACGCACTCAGAACTTTTTATGATCATTCACCTTAAATTTCGGCGTTGCGTCAGTCTTTGAATGAATAGGAGTAGAGTGGGCATCCTGCCCGCGAGAAAATAAGGAGGAAACTGGCAAGATGCCAGTTCTACGCAAGATGCCAGTTCTACGCAAGATGCCAG
>NZ_CEYLVT010000089.1:0-14445 GCF_982860115.1 Moorena sp. | reverse complement strand
TTCCACGGCCAGATGCCAGTTCCACGGCCAGATGCCAGTTCCACGGCCAGATGCCAGTTCCACGGCCAGATGCCCATTCCACGGCCAGATGCCCATTCCACCTCACTCTTAAAATCATTCCATTATTAAGCAACGCCTAAATTTCATCTGGATCAATCCCTGCCTGTCGCAGTCGTTCTGCTAATTGCTCAGCTCGTTGCTCAGCTGCTTCAGCTTGTTGCTCAGCTACTTCAGCTCGTTGCTCAGCTACTTCAGCTCGTTGCTCAGCTGCTTCTTCTGGTAAGGGAACTAGATTCCCATCCCGGTCATAAAAGCGCAGCCATACTGCTGAGGTTTCTTCAATGGTTCCAGACCATAGTCCCAACCACAAGCCTAAGGGCTGACACCATAGCCACCCTTGTTCATTTGGGGTTAGCTCCTGGTAGCCATTGTCTATATCTAAATACCATCCTTGCAATGAATCTGGGTCAAAGGGTTGGTAGACAAAATAATTTGGAGTGCGAAAGGTCTGGCAGTAAATGCTCTTCTTTTTACCTGTATCAACTTGCTTGGTGGAGGGGGACATCAGCTCGATTATTACATCTGGGTAGCGACCCTGTTCTTCCCATACTACCCAGCCCAGGCGTTCTCGACTACCGTCTACATTCAAGACTACAAAGAAATCTGGCCCGCGAAAGTCCCGGTTTCGTGCTTGTTCACTACTGAAGTAAACAAACATATTGCCCCCAACAAAGTAATCGTCTCGGTCAGCTAAAGCAACGCGCAGTGACCGGATGAGGGCGTTCATGGCTATGCGGTGGCGGTCACTCTCCAAAGGTTCTCCATCATCAAAAATTAAATCCGTTGGTGGCATGGGGGGCTCCCAATCCACACTATCGGTTGCAGTTGGGGATACTGCTTCGGTCTTGGTTATGCTGGTCACAACAGATCTACCGTCACGTTTGGAAGCCTGGTATCTAATCACTGGGAAGGAAAAACGCACTAAGAGACCCGTGTTAAGACCCGATAGGAACGTCTTTCCCTAATACTAGTATATCTGTTCTGTAAAGCTGATGCGATCGCAATCCTAAATCCTTTGTCAACAATACTTCCGTTGACAATACTGTTGAGTCCTAAATGGTGAATCCTGAGTAAAAACTGTCACTGTTCATGATTCAACAGTGTTTAAAACTCTAGTATAACTTGACTTAAAATACGGGATTGAAACATTCTTTCCCAATACTACATTGACGAACTGTTTGCTAGTCTAAATCTGAAGAGATGTTGCAGTTATCAATTAGGCTTCTTATTTATTATTTAATGGGTAACCAACTATTGCTGCAACACCGGGCAAACGAGCCGATTCAATAAACTTATGCCCTACAAAACCGTATCTGGATCAATTCCCCGTTCTTTTAATAGCGCTCTAAGACGTGCCACTTCAGCTTCCGCCTTTTCAGCTCGTTCTTGTCCTGTCAGCAATAGATTACCTTCACTATCCCACCATCGCAGCCAGATTTGGGTTTGATTCTGGTAGCTTCCCGACCATTTTCCCAGTTCTACTTTTAACGGAGCAATCGGATAATGACCCCTTTCGTTCGGTGACATCTTCTGATAGAATCCATTTACCAGATTGTAGACTTCTAGTTCATTGTCCTTGATTACATATATTGCGTAGTAGGGAATCCTCATCACTCGCTCGTAGACCCAGAATTTACCAGGACGCTGACCCTTTTTCTTATCCTTGGTCTGAGGGGTAACAGTTGCTAGCTGAGCCAGTGATGTTTTGTCCCGTTCCTCACTCCCATCCCTGCTTGCCAGTTCGATAGCAATCAGGGGTGGGATGTATTCCCTACGAAGCACGTAAGAGCGACGAATCTGACCATCAAGCTTGGGGGGAACATCCGGAATATAGAACCAATCAGGAGCTTCGGCTCCTGTCTCTGGGGGGTCGGTTTCTCGCCAGTAGATGCCACAATCTTGACCAATGATGTACTGACCATCAGGGTGAAGCTGTTGCAGTACTGAAGCAATTGAATCGGTTAGGAGCAGAGTTTGGGGATGCTCTTGAAAATTTTTCACAAAGGTGCCATCCGACTCTGGTAATTGGGTATGGTCGGGAAAGGGTTGGGAAAAATCTTGGTTGGGAGTGAGGGTTTTCGGTTGAATATTTTGAACCATCCCACTAGAAGTTAAACTGGGTTCGCAGCAGTCCAACTCCAATGGTATCATTTTCATCATTGTGTTCTGGATCGAGAATCACCAAAACACCAGGAGTGATAAAGATTCTATCAGTCACTGGGTAGCGATAAGACAGTTCAAGATGGTATGATACATCGCGATCGCGACGACCAGCCACATCATTACTAGCTAGTCTTGGAGGCATACCAACAATGAGATTCAACTGGCTGCCTAGTTTTCCGATGTCTGGGAAAGCAGCGGTAACTGCCCAGCTCCAAATGTCTGCTTTTGATCCAGTTGATCCATCGAAATCATTGTTACGGGGTGAGGATTCTGCGATCGCATTGCTATAACCAAGCCAACCGCCTAGGGTAAAGCGATCGCTAAATCGATAGCTAGTGGATACACCCAAGCTATTTGATGAGGTGGCTGTATTTGAGCCAAAGGGAGATTGAGCGAATTGGCTACCGAGAAAGGATGCAGTGTTGGCTGTTTCAGGAGAGTAGTACCGGACATAGGTTAAGGCCATACCAAAGCGATCAGATGGAGTAAGGGTCACCTGAGCCAAAGCACCAAAGTCACCATTGAATAGTCCCAAGTCTGAATTAGAGGCAGAACCAGTGTGATATGCCACTCCAGTAGCAATCAGGTCATTGAATTGATAGTAAATCACAGCACCAGCGCCAAAACCCAAGTCGTAGATGTAATTATTGAATCCAAAACTGGAAATGGAAAATGCTGGATTGAGGGTGGGAATCAAAGCACTTGCTCCCTGACCTGCTGCTCCTATAGATACCAGACCTTTATTGCCTAGGGGAAACCGATAGAACAGCTGGTTTAATGTCACATCATTACCACTATTAGTGGCAAAACCAAACCTTGTCATAGCTGTGCCGGTGAAACCAGTGCTAAAGTTACTGGTATTCCCTGCCCGAAGTCTAGTGCGCAAAAGGTCTCGACCAGTGAAACTGGTATCAAAGTTGAGAATTGCCCGGCCTCCCAACAGAGTATTAGTATCATCAAAATCTTCTGTTGGGCTTTGACCAGAAGGAACTGCTTTTTTCCCGCCAAAGCCAGTAGCTAGAGCAATATCTACACTCCCACGCAAGATAGTAGTAGTAGAAAACTGATGGTCTTCGAGGAAAGTCACCCGCCCTTCCAAGTTATCGACCCGAGCCTGTATAGTAGCCAATTCATCACTGAACTCTTCTTGTAGCCTTTGCATTGCTGCTAAATCAGCTTCGGTTACCAAGTTTGCTGTTTTCCCAATAATCATGGCATTCACCCGATTTAGGCAAAAATTCAAGCCAAAGGCAAACTCGTAGCGAGTCAGGGCGCGGTTACCGCGATAGGTGTCATCCTCGTAACCAGTCAGGCATCTATAGCGCTTCAACAAAGACTGTAGTGCTTCGTAAGCCCAATCAGTGGGTTGGACATCAGACAGTTCATAAACTGGTGTTACCCGCTCCATTGGTCCATTACTCAACGGGTCTGTCAAACCTAAGTTTTGGGATATATCTAAACTATTATCTAGACTATTATCTAGACTATTGGAATTAGTCTGAGTAGATGGCATGTCTAATAGTTTAGAAATCGGTGCTACCTGACCCATGGACGGATTACTCACAGTGTCGGCTACATCTAGGTCTGGAGTCACCGCCAGACTAGTCAAGCTAGCTGTCGATATCCCAGAATTAGGAATAGAGGTAGTGGTCTTAAACTCCAGTTCATCGTGGAATTGGTCGGTTAACTGAGGAGTTTTTGGGGGAGTTTTTAAGTACTCTCGCGCTAGATATTTCGGGCTGGGATTAAGATCTGACCAATCTGGTGATGGGTTAGGGTCTATAGCGGTCAAGGTTTCTGGTTCGCTCTCAGCCATGGCGGGGGTAATGGTTACCAAATGAACACCAAGTAGTATCGGTGTAAGTGGTAATGCACCGCAAAAGTTTTTCACAATTCTCCTCACACAACAAAAATATCAGGTAAAAGCTCGAAGGCTATACCACACCGATAACAGCGATACACCGATAGCAAAAGAAATGTATTCCTTTTGCCTTTTGTTGAATTTTGTCCTTCTATGGAACAACCCTGATGTTGTTATTCACAGCTTCGATGGCTCGGCTAGCAACATCTTCCGGTATCCGAGTGTATTGTAGATCTTCGTTCAAGTCTTGACCCTCAGTCAGAATCCAATTTATCAGGTCTTTAACCCCTTGGGCTAGTTCTGGTTTAGGATACTTTTCGTAGACAAACAGCCAAGTTATACCTACGATTGGATATCCCTCTTCTGGGTCATCTATATTTTCGATGGTGAAGTCATCATTGAACTGCACATTGGCTAGGGCTTTATTCGCTTGATCAACGGTAGGCTTGACGTAGCGACCTGCTTGGTTTTCCAGCCTGGCCATCGGTAAGTTAAGCTGTTTAGCATAGCTCGCTGGTACATAGCCAATGGCACCGTCAATTCGCTTAACTTCGCTAGCTACTGGTCCATTTCCCGGAACACTAGAGAAGACCTTAAAGCCCCAATTAGGTTTTCTACTGGGTCTGATTCTGCCATTAGTAATTTCATTCAAATATTTAGTAAAAATAAAGCTAGTCCCGCTAGTGCCTGAGTGGACAACTACTTGGATTTTCCGGTTCGGTAGGCGGGAGTTTACTTGCTTCCAATTAGAAATTTGACCTGAAAAAATTTTACCGAGAGTTTCTCGGGATAGCTTAACATCGGTAGTTATCCCTTGAAGATTATAAACCACAGCCAAAGACCCCCCAGCCGTTGGTACCATCAACAAACCCCGTTTCATTGAGTTTCTCTCTACAGGAGTTGGAATTACATTGCTCCCTCCGAAGTCAACGGACTGATTGAGAAATCGTCTAATTCCACCACCACTGCCAATACCACTGTATTTCAGCTTTACATCTGTTGTTTGTTCTTGGTATTCTCTAAAGTAACGGCGATAAAGGGGTTCAGGAAATGTCGCTCCCGCACCAGTGAGGGATTGAGCGATCGCAGCACTGATAGAACCCAAGCCAACGGTTAGACTTACTGCTGTTGCTGTTAAAACCTTCTGCCAAAAAAATTGATAGCCAATCATTAATGTATCCTTAATTTATTCTATTCTTTATTTAAATTACGCGTTCGCTGAAAGCGGTACTTCCTCCATCGCGTCAATAACAATATAATTTATATGACGATTATTTCAAGTCTAAAGTTTCGCCAATTTTACTTGCTTTATAAGTGAGCAATCAATAGTGGGCAATCAAATTTATCTCATAGCACGACTGTACCAGAAAACTCCAAGCCAAGTTTAATGCTATTTTACAAGAAAGAAAACATTTTTTTGGTGTGACATGGAGATGAGTTTACTGCGAAAATTTAGCTTGACACTGGCTTCAGTACTTGCACTTAGTCTCCCAGCTGGCAAGGCATTTGCCCAAAGCTTTGGGGGGATATATCAGGAGATTTCTATCTCTGACGTGCCAGCTCCTGCTATCACTGCGGCCACTGCTGCTGCTGGTGTCTCACCCACGGATGCATCAATCGAGATTGAGGCTGAAGGCAAGCTAATCTATGGACTGAGTGGTCAGAACTCCCAGGGCAACCGCTTTGAAGTGGATGTCAATGCCATTGGCGAAATTCAGGAGCTTGAAGAAGAAATTGACCAAAGTCAGGTACCCCCACAAGTACTCAAAGATCTAAGAGTCTGGCTACCTGACTTCCAGCCTGTTTTGATTAGGAGGAGCATCCGAGCCGGAGACGTTGTTGTATACGAATTTAATGGTAAGGATGTGCAAGGCAACAGCCTTCAAATTGAAATCCCGTCCAAGGGTGGCAAGTTGATGCTATTTACTTTTTGAACCAGAGAGTAACTCTACCTAGGTTTTAGGGAGCAGGGAGCAGGGAGTAGGGAGTAGGGAACAGGTAACTTTGGATCAGGGAAAAAATCCTGTTTACCTCGGCAGTCTTGATGCTGTCGCTCATGGTGGAAACCATGGCAGTTGCTCATGGGAGGAAGCCCCGCCTGAAGGCACTGCCTCCCCAAGACCGTGCTAAATCGCTAGTTCTCTGCTCTCCTAACGACGGAAGTATGGTTGGTTATTCAAGCGAATTTGATATTAGTTTTATGAGCCAACGGTGATGTTTTGATTCACTGCTTGGATGGCTTGGCGAGCAATATCCTCTGGAATCCTGGTGTACCCCAGTTCCCCGTTAAGGTCCTGACCTTTAGTGAGAATCCAATTAACCATATCTTTAATCCCCTGGGCTTTGGCCTGATTGGGGTACTTCTGGTACAGTAGCAGCCAAGTTAGACCCACAATTGGATAACCATCGGCTGGATCGTTAAGTTTGAGGGTGAAGTCTTGGTTAAACTCCACGTTGACCAGCCCTTTACTGGCTTGGTCAAGGGTAGGCTTGATATAGCGACCCTCTTGATTTTCAATTCTAGCGCTAGGGAAGTTGTTTTCTAAAGCATAATTAGCATCTACATAGCCAATGGCACCGTCAATCCGCCGCACTTCTGCAGCTACTCCACCATTTCGAGGACGGCTTGAGAAGACCTTGAAGCCCCAATCTGGTGTTCGGCTAGGTTTGATCAGACCATGGGTAATGGCACTCAAGTACTTGGTGAATATGAAACTAGTACCGCTGCTATCTGAGCGCACAACAACTTTGATGTCTCTTCTGGGGAGGTAAGTATTAACTTGCTTCCAATTACCAATTTGACCAGTAAAGATTTTGCCTAAAGTATCGCGAGATAGTCTGACAGAGCTGACTACACCTTGGAGATTGTAAATGACTGACACAGCTCCCCCGGCTGTTGGCACCATTTGCAAGCCCCGTGTCATCTGACTTTTTTCCTCATCGGTTGGGGGCATATCAGTGCCAGCGAAATCAACAGACTCGTTAATGAATTCCTCAATACCACGACCACTGCCAATGGTACTGTAATTTACGTTAACGCTGGTTTCTTGTTGGTATTGGGAAAAGTAACGCTGGTAAAGGGGTTCGGGAAATGATGCACCGGCACCAAACAATGGTATTGCACTTGCTGCCTTGAGTGAAATCAATACAATGGCAACTGTAACTGTTAAGGTTATCAATGTCCGACGGGACTTGATTACAGCTAAATTCATTTGTCTATAAGGATTAAGGATAATTCAAGGGGTAAGCTATCAGCTAATGCGCTACGCGCACCCTATGGGAATAGCTTATGGTTATGGGAAAACCATGACATTTAAATTTTTGTTAAGTGATTTAGGATTAGCTGCTCCAGCACCTGAAGTGAAGCAGGGATAACAGTTGCTGGAGTTTTGCAATTGACCGTAGGTCACGCTTCGGGATTGGCCGTAGGCCACGCTACGCGAACGCATGATCCTTCTCTACCAGATGTTCGTGATGGGGGAAGAGATAACACCTGAGAAGCTCAAAAAAGCTGGCATGTCCAGTGAGCAATGGGAAAGAGTAGTGAAGTATATACTGTCACGACTGACGTTTTCCTAGTGAGCGTTTTTCATAACTATGAGGTTCACAGGATTGTTTCCCTGCTCCCTTGCTAAAGTCCCACTACCTTTTTTTTACCATAAAATGGTACTACCTTTACATACCAAGCATTTTAGCTTGTTTCGTCACCCCTTCAGAAATGTTTGTCTGAACTAATAACATATGTAAAAATATGGGCTTATCCGGTGAACAACGCAAAATACTACAAAATGCTTTAACTGATGCTTTCCCTAATAAATCATCATTAGAGCAAATGCTATGGTTTCAATTAAGTAAAAATTTAAACACAATTGCTGGAGAAGGTAACTTAAACGACATTGTTTTTGAATTAATACAAACAGCAGAAGCTGATGGTTGGGTTGACGAATTAATTTATGCTGCACGTAAGGCAAACCCTGGAAGCCCAAGCTTAAAAACTAAAGCTATTGCTGCTATTGCTGAAGCAGCAACAACTGAACAAAGAGACATCAAACAGACAAATCCAGGCTCAATGGGTGATGGACAACAAGCTGGAATTGGGAAGAGTATTTTCCAGTTCCAGTGGTTTGTTAGTTGGGTTAGTCAAAGTTCAACTCCACGCCAAGAATACCGCAACCGTCAGGCATTACTCACTAAAGTCAAGAAATATTGGGTCAAGGACGTTCTGGAAAAATCTCTCCATCACCAGGTACCGATTGAATTGGGATTAGAAGAGAGACCTGATGCTATTACTAATCCTTTGAGCGAAATTCTCGAAATCGGTGACGACTCACCTCAACCTCTCCCCGAAGGGACTAAAGTAATTGATATTTTTGACCAAATTGGTACAGGAAGAACCCTACTAATTTTAGGAGAACCAGGGTCAGGAAAAACCACAACTTTACTCGAACTCGCCCGGGATTTAATTGCTCGTGCTGAACAAGACACTAATCAGCTAATTCCTGTAATCTTTAACCTCTCCTCTTGGGCAAAGGAACGGCAGACGATAGCCGATTGGTTAGTAAAGGAACTGAATAGTAATTATGATGTTCCCAAGAAAATTGGACAAGCTTTAGTAACCCAACAGCAACTACTACTATTGTTTGACGGTTTGGATGAAGTTAAGGCAGACTATCGAGACGATTGTATCGTAGCATTGAACCAATTCAAGAAAGATTATGGTGTCGATTTGGTAGTGTGCAGTCGGATTAAAGACTATCAAGCCTTATCCAATCGTCTAAATTTTCAGAAAGCAGTTTGTATAAGATTGCTTAGTTTAGAACAAGTTTGTCATTACTTGGATAGTGTCGGGGCTGATTTAACCGGATTGAGGAAATTAATTGCAGAAGATACAGTATTACAAGAATTAGCCCAGTCACCTCTAATGCTCAATATTATGACTCTAGCTTATCAGGGAGTAGCAGTTGAGGATTTGCCCAGAACTGACGTAGTGGAGGAACGACGCAAGCAGCTCTTTGATACATATATTGAGAAGATGTTTAAGCGTCGGAAGACTAATCAACGATACAAGAATGGCCAAGTAAAGCACTGGTTAATTTGGATGGCGCAGAGGATGGTTGAGGAGTCGCAAACAGTATTTTTAATTGATAAAATGCAGCCATATTGGTTAGTAAATAAAAAGCAAAAACGAATTTATAGGCTGATGTTCAGGCTGATGTTCGGGCTGATGTTCGGGCTGATGTTCGGGCTGATGCAAGAGCTGATGTTCGGGCTGATGGTGGGGCTGAGGGGAGGGCTGATGGTCGGGCTGAGGGGAGGGCTGATAGGAGGGCTGATAGGAGGGCTGATCCAAGGGCTGAGATTTAGTCTGGGACTCGGAGTAGCAGAAGAAATCAAAACAGTTGAAATACTTCAAGTTAATTGGAAAAAATTTTTGATTTCCCTGCTGAGGGAAGGGCTGATGGTCGGGCTGATGGTCGGGCTGATGTTCGGGCTGATGCAAGATCTGATGTTCGGGCTGATGGTCGGGCTGATGGTCGGGCTGATGTTCGGGCTGATAGGAGGGCTGATGGTCGGGCTAGAGAATTCAGAAATTGAAACAAAAACAAATCCAAATCAAGGAATTCGGAAATCACTTTGCAATGCTATTGTATCGCTGATGTTCGGGCTGATGGTCGGGCTGATGGTCGGGCTGATGGTCGGGCTGATAGGAAGGCTGAGGGAAGGGCTGATGTTCGGGCTGATAGGAGGGCTGATGTTCGGGCTGATAGGAGGGCTGTTGAGTGGTGGTCTAGCCTGCATCCAACACTTCAATCTCCGCCTTGTCCTCTACCACAACAATTACATCCCTTGGAACTATGCCCGCTTCCTGGACTATGCCGCTGATCGCATCTTCTTACAAAAAGTAGGAGGAGGCTACATCTTTATCCACCGGATGCTGATGGAACACTTTGCCCAAATGGAGCTTGAGATTTGATAGATTACTATAGCATTTTGATTTGACATGTAAACAATATCAACCAGTAGTTTATAAGCCGATTACTATCTAATAAAACTATCTCACTTCCTAATACATTGTTTCCTCATTCGCACGAAAATCCTTAACAACCAGTTTCATCCATAGTAGAATCTGAATAGATTGAAAAGAAGAAAGCGATCACGGTAGTTTGTAATGGTGCGATCGCTTTCTTGGAAAATCTCAAACTTTAGCAACTACAGAAATCCTTGAGAAAGCCCTTAATTGGGGTCAAAAGAATCACCCAGAAAGCAATCTTTAAAACTCTTCACTCTCAATCTACCCTAGGAGCAACGGTTTCCTGCCCGTTTTGCAGCAGCGTCACGCTTTCCACCGTGCTGTCTGAGCCTTGGTTAAAGACAACTCGCAAATCAATGACCCGTGCAAAAAACTCAGTTTCGGAGGTAGGATAAAGCTTCAAGATAGACTGCCCTGTTGCCTGAATCCGCAATTGATTGGCTTGGGTGGTTATAGTTACCTGGAACTCAGGAGCAACCTGATAAGTTCCAATATACCCCTCGTATACAGACGGATCTACCTTTACCACCTCAGAAACTGTCGGTTTGGAGTAGGGTTCCCCAAACACAATTGCTGCCAAATCCTGGGAAATTCGCTCTATATTGGCGGTTTCTAAATTACTGAGCACAGCAACACTCACATCCTGGTCTGGGTAGTATCCCAGATTAGTCACAAAGCCGTTAATTCTCCCACCATGACCAATGCGCTGATGCTTGGGCTGTTTGTTTATTACCAATCCATAGCCATAGAACAGATGGGGAGCTTCGTCAGGATTCATCGGTACTAAGGGAGAGGTCATAGTAGCGATCGCCTTATCCCTTAAGATCGTTTCATCTCCCACCCCATGGTCAAACAAAAACTGATTCCATCGAGCCAGATCCTCCACCGTGGAATATAGTCCTCCGGCTCCCTGTGGCAGGAGCATATTAATATACTCTGCCTTGAGATAGCCGTCATCAGTGAACTGATAACCATTTGCCAAGCCATCAATCACCGCCAAAGGATACTCGTAACCTGTGTTCTCCATCCCCAAAGGCTGGAGCAAATGCTCCTTTAGATAATCGCCATAGGACTGACCCGATACGGTTTCAATCACCTGGGTCAGCAGAATATAGCCTGAATTGCTGTAGCGAAACTCTTTTCCCGGCTCAAATTCCAAGGGGAGGTCTTGGAAGCGGGCAATCAACTCCTCAAAGGTCGTAGGTTTTGCCATCCATTGGGTATAATCCGGGAAACTAGTTAGGTTAGGAATGCCCGCCGTATGGGTTAGGAGGTGATGCAAGGTGATGCGATTCCCATGGGGATAATCTGGCAAGTAGGTAGAAACAGGAGCGTGTACATCAACCAACCCCAGCTCCTGGAGTTGTAGAATCGCAGCAGCAGTAAACTGCTTTGTCACCGACCCCAACCGAAATCTAGTCTGGGGGGTATTGGGTAGCTGGTACTCTAGGCTAGCCATGCCATACCCCTTGGCCAACAAAGTTTTACCTGCCTTGAGTACGATAACCGCCCCTGAGAACCACCCAATTTCATGGTGGGCTTTGAGATAGGCATCAATTTCGGCGGAAATACCAGACATTTGGTGAGCAGCGAATTTCATTTTTGATTTCAATCGATACATTTGTATCTTATGAGAGAATAATCTGGCTTGGTAGTACCCTGAAGGGTACCTTTTATGTGAAGATTAATTAACATTAGACCTCTTGTGAATTAATTCTTAATTCTTAATTCTTAATTCTTAATTCTTAATTCTCTCCTCCTTCAAGCATAATCGATCCAATAACTCCCTCGGAATAGTCTCAAAATCTTCTAACAAAAAATCCATGCCAGGGTTAGGTTGCTGCCCGTAACGCACCACCGGATCTGCTATATTAATTAGTCATTAGTGAATAATCCCGATTCGGGATTATACTTAACCTAGACACAAACCGTTACATCTCGAAAACTACTTCTGTCCTATTCCCTTTTGCCTGTTAAAAACATCTGCCCCAATCTTTAATTATATCAAATTTAATCACTAATGAGTCCTTTAAAAAGTACCCTCAAGGGTACTGTCAAAGGATTATTGTATTGCTCATAATTAAAAGGGAACTGAAATCTTGAACCTGAATAGTTAGGGTGGGCAATTATTCCACTCTAAGCTTAAGCTAGGGATAACGTTAATAATATAGCACTACGCATTAAGGTGTTTGAAATTGATACAAGCAGCAAAAGGTGCGACCCATGGGTAACTATTGCCTTTTGCCTTTTGCCTCTTGCCTTGCGCGTAGCGCTATATTGCCGAAGCTACGGCTAGTGACAGTGGTGCAAGATTTCAGGGAAAGCAACTAGAGTAAACCATTGAGTTAGGTATATATCCTAAATTTATAGTTATGAAAGACTATAGCAATCTCGAAAGCAATCTTGAATCAGAACAAACAAAACAAGCAGATTTTTGTGAAGATTGTCACCAAATTAACCTGATAGATAATCAGCCTCAAACCCTGATCCAGACACAAGCGATCGCAAATAATCGATTAACTACTGTTCGACAGGCTCCTGGCTGCTCTACTTCTGTCCTGCGGGGACTAGACCAGCAGCTGATTGATGAAATGAATAGCATCGCACCCAATAGCTTGGTCAGTTTTGCCGACCTAGATGTGGCTAATGGTCCAGCAGTTCACCCTTTCCTTCAGGCAGTAGCTAAGCAGTCCTTGGCACGGGCAATTAAGGCTCGTGGTCGCACCCTTTCGGTCAATTCTGGTTACCGAACTATTGCTCAGCAACTAATGCTATTCAATCATGGTAAAGTTAGACGCTGTGGTATTGGTGTGGTTGCCCCTCCTGGTAGAAGTAATCACCAGAGTGGTTTAGCCCTAGATATTAATGACGAGCAAGGCTGGAGACCCTATCTAGAGCGAGAGGGTTGGAGGTGGTTTGGACCTGCGGATAGGCCTCACTTTGACTATATTGGCAGAGGTACACGAAACATTCGTCCTGTTGCAGTTAAAGCGTTTCAGCGACTCTGGAACCAATATAATCCGGACAAACCCATTGCTGAAGATGGGATTTACGGACGAAATACTGAAGCCCGACTGAATCAAGCCCCCATAGTTGGCTTTGGAGAAACTAACGAATCTATTCCACACAGAAGACTCAGCCTGACTCAACCCTATCTTGAAGGTGAGGATGTTCGCGAAGTTCAGGAAGCTTTAGTTAAAGCAACTATTACTGTCAAGGTAGATGGCGTTTTTGGTCCGGGTACTGAGAAAGCGGTTAAGAAATTCCAGAAGCTAAAAGATTTAACAGTAGATGGAATCGTTGGACCTGCAACTCGCTCGGCTCTGGGATTGTAAGCTTATTTTTGAACTTCTTAATGTTAGAATCTCTCTTCTGTCAGTCTAGGCAGAAGAGAGATTCTAAGCGCGTTTGTATCTGGATTCTAAACACACTACTTGCTGTAAAAGGCAAAAGGCAAGAGGCAAAAGGCAATAGCGTAAAGAAATATCGAGTTTTATTGTCCAATAAAAAAATACTATTAAGCTTTACCTATCAAATACAAACGCTATAGCTAATATCCCAGTACGTTTAATCACTTCCTATTCAGATTAATGGTTAACTATTCCCGATTCCCGATTCCCGATTCCCGATTCCCGATTCCCGATTCCCGATTCCCGATTCTAAATTCTAAATTCGCGCATTCTAAATTCTAAATTACCTGTTCCCGATTCCCTAATAATTTCCACTAGACTTTTCACTACACCTGTAAGGGGAATTGCGAGCATTACCCCCAACAATCCTCCCAGTTGAGCTCCCAATAGCAAAGAGACAAAGATAATCACTGGGGATAAACCGGTCAAGTTACGGAGAACTCTCGGAGCAATGAAGTTGTCTTTGATCTGCTGTAGTCCTACGGATACCACGAATATAGCACTACGCATTCATAGGGTAGCTGTGATAAACAAGCCTAACAGGATTTGACCGATCCAGTTATTAAGATTAGTAGCCCAGTGATCAATAACTGTTGAATTGGTGAAACAATAGAATTCATTGACAATTGACTCAGGTAATAGTAATGACTGGTAGAAGCAGTAACGTTACGAAACTCCCAAGGCTGAAAGCCCCGCGTTTTTAAACCGGGGATGAAAGCCAGTTAGCGACTTTAGTCGCCTAGATGCAATTTCATCAAAAAGGTTGACAATACCTGCGCTAAAGTATCATTTAGATATGGGTACAGGCTGAAAAACCGAGGCACAACCGGGAGAGAGACCCGCAATTGTTTGACCTAAAAGTAGTAATGCCCGGAGGGTAGGGAAAGTCCTCCTTTCTTGATGCAGTCGCTCATGGGGGA
>NZ_CEYLVT010000088.1:0-28115 GCF_982860115.1 Moorena sp. | reverse complement strand
TAATTCTTAATTCTTAATTCTTAATTCTTAATTCTTAATTCTTAATTCTTAATTGATCTAATTCAGTTTCAAGGTATTCACCGGTACTTCATCCCAAGACTTAACTGTGCGTAATCGGGCAACCCAACCCGCTGCTTTTTGCTGATCAGTCAAGTTGCTCTGAAACGACTCGTGGCAATCCTTCGCCTGCTCTTCGTTGCAAGTAGCAATACAAGAGTAGAGAAGACCCGATGGATCAATCTGCTCGTTTACCCAAATAGTCATTAGTGATTATTTTAATATAAACTCAGATGCAAATTACCCTATCTCCTTTTTGCCGTTCACCTGCAACTAGGCGTATAGGGTCGCACCTGTATATACGTTTTAGTATAGCATTTGACCTACATTAGTGAGTCGAAGCTGGATCGGTAAACTCAGCTAGCTGATTGAGAGCCGTTCCAGTCACTCGACAAATTCTCCAGTCTGGCAATACTGCTGCTCCCATACGTTCATAAAATGCGATCGCAGGTTCATTCCAATCGAGTACACTCCATTCTAAACGCCCATAGCCACGCTCCACTGCTAGCTGAGCCAGGTAACTGAGTATAGCTTTACCGATACCTTGGCGGCGATATTCCGGTAGCACAAATAAATCTTCTAGATAAATTCCAGGCTTAGTTAGAAATGTGGAATAGTTGTGAAAAAACAGTGCAAATCCCACCCCTTGACCACCCTGTTCAACGATAATCGCCTCTACATAGGGTTTAGCGCCGAACAGGTGTTCTTTCAGGTCATCAGCATTGCCAGTTACAGCGTCGGAGAGTTTTTCATACTCTGCTAGGGCCTTAATCAAATTAAACAGAATCGCTACATCAGCTTCTGTAGCTGGTCTTAAGGTAAAGTTACCCATAGTGCTGGCAAAGGGACAATCAAAAAGACAATTTGATTAATTATCATATCCCTTATTGGGTAATGGGTAATGGGTAATGGGTAATTGACAATTACTTATTCCCCATTATTATGGCCAAATAATCCATAGATTATTTGGCCAAAGATTATTTACCCAGAGATTATTTGGTAACTAATTAACCGGAATTATCTGATTTCGACATCATCTTTATCGTCAGCATATGCGCTACGCGCAGGCTAGGCCAACAGCCGTCAGCCGTGCGCGTAGCGCTAATCGCTGTTCGCTGATAGCTTACCCTTTATCTAGAATTCAGGAGCTTCAATTAAGCCCTACTGCACTAGGTCAACCAGTCTCTAAGCCGTCGAGCCACTTGGGGACGGCGTAGCTTACGCATGGCTTTGCTTTGAATCTGACGCACCCGTTCCCGAGAGAGATTGAACATGCCTCCTACTTCTTCTAGGGTGTAGGGTTCACTGCTGGCTAAACCATAGCGTAGAGAAATCACATCTTTTTCCCGCTCAGTCAGGACATCACTCAGAACTTCCCAAATCTCCTGGCGCATCATGGATTCATTCATCTTATCTTCGGGCAATCGTAGATCATTGTCTTCGAGCAAATCCATCAGTTCTGTGTCTTCCCCTTTACCAACTCTGTGATTCAAGGAAAGGGAGCGCCTACGCAATTCTAGTAACTGACGCAAATGGGAGGGGGAGATTTCTAGGGCTTGAGCAAGTTCTATTTCATTAGGATTGCGCTGCAGTTGTTGTTTCAGTTCCCGCTGAGCTTTTTTAAGTTTATTGAGCTTTTCTACAATGTGGATTGGTAGACGAATAGTTCGGGCATCATTGGCAATAGTGCGAGTAATGGCTTGACGAATCCACCAATAAGCATAGGTAGAAAACTTGTAACCCTTATCTGGGTCAAACTTTTCTGCTGCTCGGTTTAAGCCCAACGCACCTTCTTGAATCAAATCTAGAAATGGTACACCCCGATTAATATATCGTTTAGCAATTGAAACCACTAAGCGCAAGTTCGAGCGAATCATCTTGCGTTTTGCCACACGACCGCGATATAAATTCCCCTCCAACTGACGTTCTGTCATCTCGACCGCTGCAGCTACCTCAGCCTTGGTTGGTTTACGGTCTAATTTTTCCTGTAAGCTGTTCCGGAGTTGCTCGATTTCTACTAGAAACTTAACCCGACGGGCTAAATCTACTTCTTCGTCTGGCTTGAGCAGTGGGTAACGAGCCATTTCCTTAAAGAATGCACCCACCGTGTCATCAGAGCCGCTTTTCCGGAAATTATGGGAAGTAGAGACCACTAGTTCATCGTCTTCGGTGAATTCGACGGCTACACGCTGTAAATCAGTTTCCTCTGGCTCAATGTGATCACTAACAAAAAAATCTTTCTCTTCCGTAGAAGGCATTGTATGAGTCTGGTTTAATTCTGTAATATTCATAGGGATGTGTGAGTTGCAAGTGTATTTTAAGTTTGTTAAAACCGTTGCCGTGAGGGGTTGAGGCTGTCTGTTGCTGAAAATTGGCCTTTAAAGAGAAATCTGTTATCAAAAATGGGTGTTGTTGGTTTCACAAAGAACTTAATACTCTAGACAGAGCAGCTAAAACACGCTCCAAACCCTCAAATATCAGTGACCCAACCTGCTTCAAGTAGTTTATGTGTGATTGACGTGATTATAAATTAATGATTTTAAGCTTACCAGAAGCAGTTTGGCTAGTTGTATCTGTAATTACGAAATGTTTAATTACATAGATTTTAGTTACAGTCTAGGGTGAAAGCAGGAGAGATAATTCTCTTACCATTGCTTTTATTATTTATTTTGACTCTGGAAACAGGATCTCACATATTTTAGAATTTTCCTATCTATCAATAGTGATAGAATAGGAGCCTTCCCAAACTAAAGCTGCCCTATGTCTAATCCTCCTTTAGGTCTACTGTTAGCTGAGCCTAGAGCACTTTACTTTTCTGGTGGTGGCCAAGAAAAGTGGGTTGAAGTCCTAGTAGATTGTCCAGGAGTTCAAGGTATATATACTTATCGTAATTCATTGGATGCATCAATCAATCCTGGAGATGTTTTGAGTGTGTCATTCGGGACTCAACAGCTAGGAGCGATCGCTATTCGGATTGTAGACTCTCCACCCCCAAACTTACCACGAGAAAAAATTAAGGACGTGGAGGAGGTGATCAGTCCCGGTTTCTTTCCCAGTTCCTACTGCCAACTGTTAGAGCGGGTTGCTCAGTACTACTGCACCCCTCTAATCCAAGTGATTCGGTCTGCCTTACCTCCAGGACTGTTAGGGCGATCGCAGCGTCGAATTCGCCTCAATGCCTCGGTTTTGCCTAAAGAGGCTCATGTCTTTGTCAATAATTCAGCCGCAAGTCAGATTTTGGAGATTCTCCAGGCTAAACCCAATGGGGATTACAGCTGGCAATACCTCCAACGTCAGGTAAAGGGGGCTAAAGCAGGGTTACGTCACTTGCTCAAGCGAGGTTGGGTGGAAAGTTATCTGGAAGCTCCTAAGCCAACTCGTCCTAAGCTCAAAAAAGCTGTGACTCTGGTGGCTGATATCAATCGGTCTGATCTGACTCGACGGCAACGGGAAGTATTGGAGGTGCTACGCCGTCGTGGGGGGGATTTGTGGTTGAGTGAACTATCACAAATTTGTAATGTTAGTTCTTCAACTATAAATTCATGGGAAGATAAGGGATATGTGGTGATTGAGCCTAGGGAAGTATTGCGCAGTGCTACTTCACCAACCATGGCTACAGATGCCCCAAAAAACTTGACAAATGCCCAATCCCGTGCATTAGAGCTGATTAATACTATTGATGGCTTTGCCCAAGTGCTGTTGCATGGGGTGACTGGGTCTGGAAAAACGGAGGTCTATCTACAAGCGATCGCACCAATCCTAGCGCAAGGGAAATCCGCTTTGGTGTTGGTGCCGGAAATTGGCTTAACTCCTCAAATAACTGACCGTTTCCGGGCTCGCTTTGGTGACAAAGTTCGGGTTTACCACAGTGCCTTGAATAAAGGGGAGCGCTATGATACCTGGCGACAGATGATCCCAGGTGAACCACAAGTGGTGATTGGCACTCGTTCTGCTGTTTTTGCCCCTTTGCCCCAGTTGGGATTAATTGTTTTAGATGAAGAACACGACTCTAGCTTCAAGCAAGACCAACCCATTCCTACCTACCACGCTCGCACCGTTGCTCAGTGGCGAGCAGAATTAGAAAATTGTCCCCTTATTTTAGGTTCCGCTACTCCTTCGGTGGAAAGCTGGGTCAGTATTAAGGTGATGGGGGGAGCGAGAGATGGTCAGATCAGTAGTGACATTAATCCCCTGACCTCTTCAGCTCCTGAGGTTCAACCCTTGACCTGTTCACCTCCTCAGCATCCAGAACTTAACACTCATTACTTATCCCTACCGGAACGGATTCAATCCAGACCCCTGCCACCAGTGGAAATTGTGGATATGAGGCAGGAGTTACAAGCTGGTAATCGGTCGATTTTTAGCCGTTCTCTCCAAGACAGCTTGAGACGACTAAAAGAACAAGAGAAACAGGGAATTTTATTTATCCCCCGCAGGGGACACAGTACCTTTGTGTCTTGTCGTAGTTGTGGTCATGTGGTGGAGTGCCCTAACTGTGATGTTTCCTTGTCCTATCACTATACTCATGAAGGCGCTACTCAAGTATTGCGGTGCCACTATTGCAATTTCGGACAACTCCATCCCCGTAGTTGTCCAGAATGTAGTTCTCCCTACCTGAAATTTTTCGGTAGTGGTACTCAGCGGGTTGTTCAAGATTTGGCGAAGCTGTTTCCAGAGTTGCGAATTATCCGCTTTGACAGTGATACCACTCGTACCAAGAATGCTCATCGCACTCTGTTAACTCAATTCGCTAATCGGGAAGCTGACCTGTTGGTGGGAACCCAAATGCTGACCAAAGGATTAGATCTGGCTCAGGTGACACTGGTGGGAGTAGTAGCAGCAGATGGACTACTGTATTTGTCAGACTATAGAGCATCCGAGCGGGCATTCCAAACCTTAACTCAGGTGGCAGGTCGTGCCGGTCGTGGGGATGACCCTGGTCAGGTGATTATTCAAACTTATTCCCCAGAGCATCCTGTGATTCAGGCTGTCAAAACTCATAATTATCAGTCGTTTATCTCGGACGAATTGGAACAACGGGCAGCACTAAACTATCCCCCTTATGGTGATTTGATTCTGTTGCGCATAAGTGGATTGGATCCTGTGGCGGTAGAGAAGGTAGCGGAGGATTTAGCCGACAGGTTAGATACTCCTGAAGCCGAATACGATATCCTAGGACCAGCACCAGCTAGTGTGATTCGGGTTGCTCGTCGCTATCGATGGCAGATTTTACTTAAGTTTCCTCCTACTGTGCCCGCAAGGTTACTGAATTGGCGGGAATTCCAGGATATGTGTCCTCCAGATATTAGCTTGACTATTGATGTTAATCCGTTGAATATAAGTTGAAAGGTATATAGCAATTCTTCTAGCTATGAGGGACAAAGCGATCCCCCTAAATCCCCCTTAAAAAGGGGGACTTTGAGGTTTATAAGTGTAACTCATAAATGCAATAAAAGCTATAAGTTACAAGTTGAAGGTTGAAGAGTTAAAGTTGGTTTAAGGTTGAAGGGTTAAAGTTATAGGAGTCGAAGTAAAGGTTAAGACATATGGCGTTACTGAATTGAAGTATGAATGCGGGATCGTCTGGTTTTGGTAAAGCCCCCTAAATCCCCCAACTTTGGGGGACTTTGATAATTTTATTCCCCCCAGAATTGGGGGGCTAGGGGGGCGAAATCATAACCAAAAATCTGCCTTACAAGACATATTTATGTTCCCGATTCCCAATTCCCAATTCCCAATTCTTAATTCCCGATTCTTAATTCTTAATTCTTAATTCCCGATTCCCGATTCCCGATTCCCGATTCCCGATTCCCGATTCCCTACTCCCTACTCCCTACTCCCTACTCCCTTATTTGTGAATACTCCCGCTCACGCCATCGTCAATCTCCTGATTTTAGGAAAAAAAAGAAAGCCCGAAAATAATTTACCAATTGTGTTCGGTGCGATATTACCAGATTTCCCAATGGTAATTTTTTACATATATGAAAAATTACTCAGAGGAATTCCTGAAGACGTAATTTGGTCTGAATCCTATTATAACCCAAGCTGGCAAGTATTTTTTGATATTTTCAATTCTTTTCCATTGATACTAATAGGTGGGTTGTTAGCCTACTATTTTCGTCAAACCTTTCTGATTGCTATGTTTGCTAGCATGGCTGTTCATGGGATTGGAGATTTTCCTGTTCATGCTGATGATGCCCATCGTCACTTTTTCCCATTGTCAAACTGGCGCTTTGAAAGCCCTGTTTCTTATTGGGATTCTCGTCATTATGGTCATATTTTTGCTCCCCTAGAAGTGTTGACTGTTATAGTGGGATGCTTTGTATTATGGAAACGCCATACTTCCATGAAGGCTCGGATTATTATTGCGATTGTACTTAGTGTTTATTTTATCTATGGAGTTTATGCTGTCTTAGTTTGGGGTTAGTATTTAAGCTATCAGTTTATGCGCTACGCGCACGCTACGCGAACAGCTATCAGTTATCAGCGGCGTTGCTGAATCAAGGGTTGGTTTTCGATTAATCTGACAGTTTTATCGAAGGGTCATAGAACCTATCCTGACAGTTCTACTCACCGATACTTTTTGGCTACCAAAGTCTACCAAAATAGACCTTAGCCCACCAATGCAAGCTGATCTCTCAACCAGGGTGTATCTACCAAAGCACGAAGAAATATGCCTCGTGCGCCATTGATGTCTCTATCCATTGTCTGGCCATCAATTTTTGACTTGATAATTTTGCTCCCACCAATTTTGACTAGTTCACCAGTCCAGCTAACTGTTTTACTGGTATAAGCTTCGCAGACATCAACAACAATCTTGCCGTTTTCGATTGCTTTATGCTTCAAAAACTCTTTAAACCGATAGTGAGCAAAAGACAGCATATTACGAACCGTTTTAGATCTAAGTTTTCGGTTCGGCTTTTTAGACATCTGAGACGTCTCAAAGGTGGGAAGCAATATTACGTCAAAGTTATCAACTAAAAACCTAGCCGCCTTGTGATGAAGTTCATTAACTAGATTTTGGATTCTGACTACCATCCTTCTAGCTGCTTTTCTCATTCGACGTTTCTGCTTACCCTTGGCTTTACTGATTTTTGAAATCAGATTGTCTAGGTGTTGACATAAGCGTTGAATTCGAGAAAAATCACCTTGACCTATTTTCCCAACAGAAGTCTCGCTAAAAAACGCCAAGAAAGTCCTAACACCAGGATCCAAAGCTACTACTCTACCTTGGTTTTCGGTTTTCAATTTAGTAGTCTTGTAAGGGACTACCAGGTAATAGTCCCCGTTGGTGCTAGTCAATCGACAATCACAGATATTATCGGGAAGTGTTTCAGTAAAGGTTATTTCACCTAACTTCGTGTAATAAACTCCTTTAACTGAAACCGCCGACTTAGGAATATAACAAGACTGAACAGGATTTTTGCGAGACCTAAATCTAACCCTATTAATTTCCGAAGTTTTTTTAGATTTTTTCTTGGCCTCCCTGACAGCGGTGCAAGCATCCTTAATCGCTATAGATTTAATTTGATAAGGTACTGACTTGCACCAATCAGGAAGGTCATTTAAAATCCCAGTCTTAATGGCTTTCCAGTTTGCCTTGACAACGCCTATCTGAAGTATTTTGACGGTCTTGTTGAACACATAACGGGACACTCCAAACCACCGGCGAATCATCAATCTCTGTTCAGGACTTAGGAACACTCGAATCTTCTTTGATTTTCTTACCGTACTTTCGGAGTCCGTGGACGCGGCAAGAGAAGACGTGAATGATGGAGAGAAGATCTGCGGTGAGTTCTGATTCGGGACAGCTTTCAGGTTGGTCGAGAACCAGGATTTTTCCACCGTTGAGACCGACCAAGTATTCAAACAGTTCAAAACCGAATCGGGTGAGTCTGTCTCTACAGGCAACAACAATTGTGAGCTGACCTCCTTGCATAAGTCGCTCCAATATGGCTCGAAGCCCTTTCCTTTTGTAGTTGAGTCCTGATCCGACGTCTTTGATGATTTCCGCTTCCGGGAAGAGGGAATGCATGTAAGCGATTTGTCTGGCCAGGTCGTCTTTCTGTTTTTGGCTGCTGACTCGGCAGTAACAGATCGTGGCTGGTTTGGATGATTGTCGTCTACCCAAAGTGGCAAGACTAACTGTATCAAACATTCTGTACCCGCTTGGGGTTCGTTCGCACTTGATGGTGCCATTGTCTGCATACTTCCTTAGGGTGTTTTCGGAAAGTCCCGTAAGTTCGACCGCCTTACGGAGTGGTACTAATGTCATGACTCGATTCTAGCAATTCAAGGGAGGATTTGCTAGACTTTGTAACACTTTTTGATACTGTCCACCAACCTTCGTTACCTCAACATCCTGACTTTGGGCAATTAATACAGGGTTAGCTGCCTTGAAAAAGTCAGAAATATTGGCTATACTTCTGACAAAATATATTTCGTGAACTTTATAGTCATAGCTTTCGTAAGATGCAGGGTATAGCAAAAAAAATCCTGAACAGAGTTCGTGGTCATGGTCGCGGTGCTTGGGTCTGCACACCCAAAGATTTTGTAGATCTCGGCAGTCGTGATGCTGTAGATAAAGCGCTATCTCGTCTGGTGAAACAAGGATTTTTGCGCCGCGTTGGTCGCGGTTTATATGACTATCCACGCACCAGCAATATCTTGAAGCGTCCTGCCCCACCCAACATTGATGCCGTTGTGGAAGCTCTGGCACGTCGGGATGGTATATCAATCATGCCAGATGGCATTGTTGCAGCCCACCAGCTAGGTCTGACCAATGCCGTTCCCGCCCAGAACAGCTACATAACGAATGGTTCGAGCCGAACTTTACAAGTTGGTGGGCGTACCATCAAACTACGTCATGTCTCTCAACGGTTAATGGCATGGGCTAACCGTCCTGGTGCGCCTGTGGTTAGGGCCTTATATTGGCTGGGCGAAAATATCGCTGCTGATAAAGATGTGGTTAATACCCTACACAATCGGTTGTCTTCAGACATCAAACAAGATCTCGCAGAAGGTATTAAGCTGTTACCAACGTGGATGACACCCGTTGTACGTCAAGTTAGTAAGGGTGAAGGTGTCTCCTAGTGAATCCAGCATTTGAAGAATTTCTCAATTTACCAGCACAAGACCGTAACGATGTTTTTGAGTCAACAGCCGATTCCCTCAATACCAGGTCATCCTATATAGAAAAGGATTTTTGGGTGTGCCTGGTGCTGGATATCCTTTATAATGGCTTACCCCAGGAACACCCCAGACTATTGTTTAAAGGCGGCACTTCCCTTTCCAAGGTTTATCAACTCATTAGTAGATTTTCCGAGGATGTAGATCTGGTGGTATTCAGGAGCGATCTGGGTTTTGCCGGGGATAACGACCCC
The DNA here is from genome assembly GCF_982860115.1 of Moorena sp. NCBI lineage: Bacteria > Bacillati > Cyanobacteriota > Cyanophyceae > Coleofasciculales > Coleofasciculaceae > Moorena > Moorena sp. Next base: position 18,675 of record NZ_CEYLVT010000088.1, on the reverse strand, counting down.
TCTGCTCTTGGAATCTCTAGCAACCGGCGAAAAAAACTAGCGTCCGAACTAAAACAAGCTGCTTCAACGTATATCTGTGGCAAGCTTAAAGATGACTTATCACAAGTTGCTGGGGTAATTTCGCCTGAGAGTCGCATTGTACTCGATGAAGACGATCCAGATAATTCAACCCTGCTGTTTCAGTATCCGAGCTTATTTCCATCCGATAGCATTGCTTACGTTCAACCCCGTGTCAAACTAGAAGCAGGCGCACGGTCAGCGCTCGATCGCGAAGCGTGACCAAAGGTCAATCCCCATCAAAATCATACTATTACCCCCTATCTATCCGAGATACTTGAAGAATGGAATTTTTCCGTAGCAAATGTAACGACCATCGACCCTCAAAGAACTTTTTGGGATAAAATCATGATATTACATGGTTGGTCTTGTGGTTATCGAGACGAACAACGCCTGCCCAGTGATCGCCAGAGACTGTCACGTCATTATTATGATGTAGCAATAATTTCCCGTCAGGAAGCAGGTAAGACAGCCATTGCCAATCATCAATTAAGAGAAGATGTACGCCAGTACACCAAAAAACTGTTTAATCGAAGCTGGATGAAATTAGACGAAGCGATTCCCGGCTCTCTAAAACTCTTACCGAAAGGAGAATTACTAAAAGTTCTCATTACTGATTATCAGGCAATGCAGGGCATGATGTTAGGTACTGCTCCACCCTTTGATGAAATCATAGAAGCGATTTCAGCCTTAGAAATAGAAGTTAATCAGGTATCGTGAGAACACTTTGAACTTTTGTCTTTTATAATGACCAGTTTTGACCACCCACCAAGAATTCTATTTTTATATGGTGCCCTCTCCTGTTCCCTGCTCCATGCTCCCTAACCCGTAAGCCACCACCAGGTGGTAAATACCAGCACATAAAGGAAAATTTACGGAACTCAATATCATCAGGGTGTAGATACTAAATTAGAGTCAAAGTATTAAGTTCTATTTTTCACAGGTCTTGAACTAACCATCAATGAATACTGGACATACCCCTGGTTATCTCATCAACAAGATAAATGAAGCACTGTGTAGTGCTTTCCCTGATAAACATAAATTAGAAATGATGGTGCTTTATGAATTAAATATAAAACTGAACGAGATTGCTAGCGTTGGAAATTTAAAGGTAATCGTTCACAACTTAATAATACATTGTCAGGCTTCCAATGAGTTGGAAAACTTAATTGATGGAGCACTTAAACAAAATCCTAATAATGTTAAATTAAAGGCCATTAATAAAGAATTTGAAATTACGACTAGTTTAGTCAAGATATTGGGGCCTTTAGAAAGTAATTTTCTCAAAGAAATGCAACAGGCTTACAGAGTTTCTTGTCACTATGAATTCCGGGATGATACAAAATATGAACTCCCTGGTAGTTTCTATGATATTCTGAAAAAGTTGGATAATATATCTCAAGCAACTGATGATGAAACACTGATTGTCAAATTTGTCGATCATTTATTATTAATTTTATTAGTAGATAAAAAGTTTCCAAATTCAAAGGCTGATAAACTAAAGCAATGGTTAGAAACAAATACTAATAAATTTTCTAAGTTATTAGTTTACAAATCACCAATTAGTTTAAATAATAAATATCCAAAATTGGAAAAATCAAGACCACAACCAGATAAAGAAGGTTTAAAGCAGTTTTCCTTTGAAGTAATAACAGTTGACCGTAGAGGAGTAAGAATTAAGCAAGAATCCCAGCAAGCAAGTTATTTCACTCAAGATCTGGGGAATGGAGTAGACCTAGAGATGGTGTCTATCCCAGCAGGAAGCTTCTTAATGGGTTCATCGAAAAGTGAGAGGGGGAGTGATGACAGGGAAAGACCTGTACACAAAGTAACCATTCAACCCTTTTTCCTGGGGAAATATCAGGTAACCCAGGCGCAATGGCGAGCTGTGGTTAAAAACCTCCCAAAAGTTAACCGGGACTTAGATCCAGACCCCTCTAAAATTAAAGGAGAGAACCGACCAGTAGAGGGAGTAAACTGGTATGATGCGGTGGAATTTTGCGATCGCCTTTCTGAATATACAGGAACTAAATACAGATTACCCAGTGAAGCGGAATGGGAATACGCCTGTAGAGCCGGAACTACCACACCATTCCATTATGGAGAGACCATAACCAGTAGATTTGCTAATTATAATGCTTCCCATACTTATGCACAGGAAGCAAGAGGGTACTCTCGAGGAGAAACCACCCCAGTAGGAAGTTTTCCTCCCAACAGCTTTGGCTTATACGATATGCATGGCAATGTTTTGGAGTGGTGCGGGGATCCTGATCATGGTAATTACAAAGGAGCCCCTACAGATGGAAGGATTTGGAGTATTAATTGGAGTATCTGGAATATTAATCATATTCACCTTAATTATTATATCCTGCGGGGCGGCTCGTGTAACTTCGTTCCTAGTAATTGCCGTTCTGCCTACCGCAGCAACGGTTTCGGACCCTTTTGCATAGGCGACCTTATCGGTTTTCGTGTGGCTCAGAGTGTTGGAAAGATTTAGCCCTTTGCCCTTTTTATGGCGTTGCGTCAGTCTTTGAATTAATAGCAGTAGAGCGGGCATCCTGCCCGCCGGAAAATAAGGTCTTGAACTAACTGTCAATGAATGCTGGACATATCCCTGGTTATCTCCTCAAACAGATAAACGAAGCACTGTGTAGTGCTTTTCCTAATAAAACTGAATTAGAAATGATGGTGGTTTATGAATTAAATATAAATCTGAACCAGATTGCTAGCGGTGGAAATTTAAAGGAAACCGTTCACAAATTAATAATACATTATCAGGCTTCCAATCAGTTAGACAAATTAATTGATGGAGCACTTGAACATATTCCAAATAATCCTCAATTAAAGGCAATCCAGGAAAAATTGAAAATTACGACTAGTTTAATCAATATATTGCTTCCTTTAAAAACAACCTTGATCAAAGAAATGCAACAAGCTTACAGAGGTTGTTGTCCTGATTGGAAAAATAACATTCCTGACAGTTTTTATGATATATTAGAAAATTTAGATGATATACATCAACCAACTGATGATGAAAAACTGATTGTCAAATTTGTCGATCGTTTATTAGTAAATGGAAATATTCCCAAGTCAAAGGCTGAGCAACTCAAGCAATGGTTAGCCAAAAATGCTAAGAACGTTTCTGATTTAGAATCTCACAAACAAAACTTCAATCGAAAATCTGATTCAGATAAACCTCCAACATCGGAAACGCTATCTGCTTCAGATAAACCTCCAACATCGGAAACGCCAATAGGTTTAAAGCAGTTTTCCTTTGAAGTAGTAACAGTTAACCGTAGAGGAGACACAATCAAGGAAGAATCCAAGCAAGCAAGTTATTTCACTGAAGATCTGGGAAATGGAGTAGACCTAGATATGGTGTCTATCCCAGAAGGAAGCTTCTTAATGGGTTCCCCGGAAACTGAGAAGGACAGTGATGACAGGGAAAGACCTCAGCACAGAGTAACCATCCAACCCTTCTTCCTGGGCAAATATCTGGTAACCCAGGCGCAATGGCGAGCTGTGGCCAAGCTTCCAAAAGTTAAGCGGGACTTAGATCCAGACCCCTCTGAGTTTAAAGGAAAGAATCGACCAGTGGAGCAAGTAACCTGGGTCGATGCAGTGGAATTTTGCCGTCGCCTCTCTAAACATACAGGAACGGAATACAGATTACCCAGTGAAGCGGAATGGGAATACGCTTGTAGAGCAGGAACTACCACACCATTCCATTATGGAAAGACCATAACCAGTAAATTAGCTAACTATAACGGTGACTTTACTTATGCAGAGGAAGGTGACTTTACTTATGCAGAGGAAGAAAAATGGAAATATCGAGAAGAAACCACCCCAGTAGGACATTTTCCTTACCCCAATGGCTTTGGCTTATACGATATGCACGGCAATCTTTGGGAGTGGTGTGCGGATCCAAGGCATGATAATTACAAAGGAGCTCCTACAGATGGGAGGATCTGGACTAAATCTACTAGTAATCATACTAAATATATTCTGCGGGGCGGGTCCTGGACCAGCTCTCCTATTCATTGCCGTTCTGCCCAACGCGACTACAATTACACGCGCGATGCCATCAAACTCAATGTCGGTTTTCGTGTGGCTCGGGGTGTTGAGTAGGGTGTGTTATGGCTGATGGTTGTTCCCGTAGCATGAGCTATTAGCTGACGGCTGACGGCTGACGGCTGACTGCTGAATGCTTACGATCAAGGCAATATAATCCTCTCAGCAAACAAACTCTGTAATCGCTCTAACTTACCACCCTTTTGATACAATAAATCTCCCTTACCCAACAAATAAGCTGCTTCAGTGTTGCTACCACCAAAAATAATCCTTGAGTCTGCTTCAGACGCTGTGCGTAAAGCAATTCGCCCTGGTAAATTAGAGCGAATAATCGGAGTAACAACGTTAGCATCTGGCCGTTGAGTAGCAACAATCAAATGAATCCCAGCTGCTCTGGCTTTGGCTCCTAAACGCTTAATACTTAGTTCTAAGTCTTTGCGGATTTCTTTTTCTGCCATGAAGTCAGCATATTCATCAAATATACAGACTATCCGAGGTAATGGTAAAATTTGTTTATTAATCAATTGCTGATTATAAGCATCCAGGTGAGGACACTTGGCTTGTTCAAATTTCCGGTAACGCTGCTCCATTTCGTCAACTAATTCTGCCATCAGTTCGATAGCGCGATCGCTATCTTTAACGATTGGTGAGAGCAACCATGGCATGTCCTCAAATTCTGGGAAAGTGACGCGCTTGGGATCAACTAGAGCAATTTTGAGCTGTTGAGGAGAGTGGTGATAGAGTAGGGATAGCAGAAGCGATCGCAAAAATTCGCTCTTGCCACTTCCGGTTGTGCCCCCTACCAAAAAGTGACAAGTATTGGGATCCGATAAATCCGCTTCTACCAATTTCCCATCTAAATTTACTCCAAGCCCAATCTTGGGAGGATTACTTGAGTTTTGCGTAAGGCTAATATAGTCGTCAAATCGAGCTACTTCTCTATCCTCATCCTTGCGAGGTAAATCCACACTGACATACCCAGCTTCGGGAGTAATCAAGGGAGGATTCTCCAGACCTAAGTGTACTTGTAAATCCTTGGATCGATTCTGTATCGATATGACTTTTACCCCACGATTGGGTTTTACCTTGATCCGGACAAATGCTGGAGCAACTGTTGCGTTGACATAATCGACACCAATTTTAAAGTCTTCTAGAGTACTCACCAATTTTTCCCCGGTCTGATCAGCATCAAGAGTTTGTCGGGATGGTGGCTTGACTGGCTTTTGTTCAATATCAGGAATTTTGGGGGATGCTGCCTTGACCGGCTTTTGCTCAATATCAGGAGTTTGGCGGGATGGTGGCTTGACCGGCTTTTTCTCAGTTTTCCCATCCTCAAAAAAGGTTTGACAGGTCTGTTGTTGGGGACAAATGTTGCATAGGTGAGGCTGTCGTGTCGGTGGTGGTGGCTCCAGGTTGCCCTTACCGATTGTGGGAGTGCAATGGTTTTTTATAGTTTCCCCATCTCCCCCCTCTTCGACCTGGGCAGGTTTCCAAGTCAGCCATTGGCGCATCTGTTGTAATTTATGGGGAATGAGCTGATGCACTGTATGGTCTAGCTCTTCCCAGGAATAGTAGTGTTCTTGGAATTCTGGCAAAACGGAATAAACCGCTGCATCGATTGCTACTCCTTTTTCTTGGTGGAGCATGTAACTATAGAGAGCAACTTGAGCTAGGTTAGCGGATGGATCTACGGGTTGATAGGTTTTATAGTCTACGACACAATAGCGATCGCGCTCACAGTCGAAGATTAAGCTATCGAATTTTCCATTAACTCGTTGCTGGGTGCCATCAGCAAGGGTGAAGTCATAACTGAGGTTTATTTCTTGAGCAATAAAGGTTTTACTAATTACTTCCTCTGGCTGACAATAGCCTCGATTAGCAACTAGCAGTTCAGTCCAATGGGGAATTAGTGATTTTAATCCTTGCCACAGTTGAAGTAAGATCGAGGCTATCTTTGGATTGGTGATTTTGGGGAAAACAACTAGCTCATACAGTAGTGCTTGGATCTTAGAGCTAATCTGGCTTTGGTCTAGCTGACTTGCTGTGGGGGAAAATAAAGCTTGAAATCGGGAATCTTGCTGGAGTGTGTCAGTACACTGTTCACATAGCCGATGGAATACTTTCCCAATACCTGGTGAGTCGGATGGTGGTATAAATAGGGTTTCTCCACCAAAGCGATGACTCAAATAAAATAAGCGAGGACATTCAATGGCTACCCTAACTTTGGTAACACTGAAGCGAGGGGATTCCGATTGTTGCGTCCGTGATTGTCTTGTGACCATCTGCTCTCGACTCCAGCTATTTTTATCACTAATTTCTAGTAAGCGGCGATGGACATGGGCTAGATACACTGTATCCAGTTTTGCATACTTTAGCTGTTTTTGGGTTAGCGGACGTTTTCCCCAATCACTGCTTTGTTCCTCTGTATCGACATTAGCGAAATTGCACAGCTCTCGCGCTAGGGTTTTTAGTTTATTATTGGATACCTGTAATGGATTAGACAGTTTCTTGTTCGTCAGCTTTCGAGCTATTTGATAGGTACAGGTTACATTCTTCGCTTTATCTTTACCCCCTAGATACCGTAAATCAAAACTAGCGTTGTGAAAGACTTTTTCAATGTTAGGATTAACCATAATATGGTTAACAAAGTATTGCACTACTTCCGGTTTCTCTAATACATCTAAGATGTAAGCTTTGTCACCATTTATATCCGTCGGATCAGCCAATACCTGAATCAGAGATAATCTAGGATTAGGGGTATTCCAGTCAGCTATTTCCGTATCTAACCAGAGAACTTTTGCTGCTGATAAATTAAGGATTAACTCTCGGATTTGGGCTAGTTGAGTCAGGTACATTGGCGCTTGTTATCCGAATTTTTACTATGGTATAATAATCTTTAGCAGTCAGCCGTCAGCCGTCAGCCGTCAGCCGTCAGCCGTCAGCCTTTGGCCAATGGCAAATCAAGGGGTGCATCTCATTTTTGGTGTTTGACCCGGTGGTGCGTTACGGGGCGGACTTTTCCAAGGCTGGCTACGAGGCTGAAAATGACCGCGAGCACCCCTAACGCACCCTACGAACTGTTCGCGTAGCTGATTGCTGATTGCTGATAGCTGATTGCTGATTGCTTACGGTACCAAATATACTGATTGTGTTTCTGGGGAACCATCCACAGGGATAAGTTTTAGTTCATTTTCCTGACAAAGTTCCTTAATCCGTTGTTGAATTTCTATTTCTTTGAGCCGATTAAATTGACGGTGAGTAGTTTTAATTAAAACCTTAAGACCAATTACTTGGTCTTGTTTGAGGACATTTAACACAAATTCCTTAACTGGATTAAGGGGTACTTTATTATCTACTATAGAAATAATATTCAAATCCTTTAGTAAAGGACAATCCTGCAAAATTCCTGATTCTCGGATTAGACTCTTTAACTCTGTTAGTGTTATTGTTTTATCAGCAAGAACTAACTCTTGGGAACAAGCATCATTAACTAAGCTATGATAAGTAGATAAGTAATGGACAGAGGATAGATCGTCTAATTTGATGTGAATATGCCTAGAAGCATTGAATAGTTGGCTGTAGAGTTTGTACCCTTTAGTATCACGTTTTAGGCTAATTTTTGTATGGCGAATCAGGTATAAGGTTTGGCAGCGATTGCCTTTTATAGCTTTATCACAGGCATTCATCAGATGATAGAAGCTGGTACCATTAGTAGTTTCTCCCCAGACTACTCCGATCCGTCCCTGGGGTGATGGCAACTGGTAACTTAGGGAATGACTGGCAAAACTACCTAACAATAATTTTGGTTTAATACCCCTAATCTCCAGAGCTTCTAATGCCTCTCGTAACATCCCAATCAATTGCGATTCACCAATATCTTGGATTCGGGTAATTTGCTGCTCAGTCTTTTGAAATTCCTTCTGCCACTTTAATTTAAATGAGGCTAGGCGTTTGTCTTCTATTGGTATTGATTCGCCAGCGGTATCCTTGTTAGTAGTTGACTCAGTTTTTGATGGCTCTGAAATGCTAACTCTCTCGATATCCTCACTAGTTAAGTCAATCCTTGATGGCTCTGAAATCTTAACTCCCTCGCTATCCTCACTAGTTAAGTCAATCCTTGATAACTCTGACTTAACTACCTGAGTTTTATACCTTTGAATTAGCTTATTTCCCAGGCTTAAGGTCTGGCGGGGAGTGGTTTTGCCACCAGGAAATACTTGTTCTAAGTCTTGCCGAGTTAAAGGATAAATCGGTGAAGTTGGTTTTGGGTCAGCTTGCTGATGTAAGGGATAGAGTTTGCTTGCCCAAAGGGATTCTGCTTGCTCTAGGGTAATGTTTTTGAGCAGAATTTTAGGATTAAGTCTAGCGAGATCAGCCCCTTGAAGTTTTTTCTGATTCCGTCTCCAGGTATCGGTGACTATACTGATAATAATCAGAAATTTGACACGGCGAGTATGAAGGGTAGAGTTGACATTAAACAGCGCTTGTAGATCCAGAGAACCATCGGGCAAACGAGGAATATTATCCAATTGGTCAAAACACAGCACAATCGGCTTGGTGGATGACGAAATTCTCCCGAAGTTGATTAAGATGTTCTGAGCATCGTCTTCGTTATCTATAGACCCTCTGACCCCAAGGGTTTTCAGGTCCTCTTCATCTAAATCTTCTCCCCTTAACCATTGATAAGCTAGGTGATACAGTTCTGGATTAGTGAGGTCATAGAGCACTCCAAAAAATTCTTTATCTCTATGAATTCCCCCTGGATAGCTAGCTCTGAGGTCACCAATAAACCGTTTTCGCTCATTCCGGAGCCAGCCGGTTTTTTTAAAGGCCGGGAGACTCTTTAGCCACAGCAGCAACTGAGATTCTTTTTCCCCTTCTGGGATTTTTAGCATACTGTCAACGGTTTCCCTAAGGATATAGCGCCAGATGCGATCGCTATTTGCCCAAGGACCGATATAAGCAAAGAAGGCTTGTTGATTGAGCTGCTGTTTGAGGCGTTTTAATAGATAACTTTTCCCCGAACCCGAATCACCAGCCAGTAAGATAGTGCGGGGTCGATGGTCTTGATTCACCGCACTGAGGGTGGTGGTTATCTGATTGATTTCATGTTGATGAATCGAGTTGACATTAACAGCACCATTGTCTTGATCTTCCCAAAAATTCCCCGTAGCAAAGGTCACGGGGTCAAAGGGATTTAGGGCTTGTTTAATTATTTCCTGGATCGTTGCCATCTCTTTAATTCCATCTTCTATAGAGTGGACAAGGATAGAGGATTAACAAAAAGGCAGCCTGAGGTTATTGTATGATACTATCAATTATCCTATCTTTAGTATCAGAATTTACTGCACCATAATGAAAAATAGCCTAGCCCCGGTATTTTGAGGAATACCAGCTTCAATTTGTTCCTCTGTATACATGTTAGCTTCTTGCAAAGCACTCAGATCAATTTTATCCTCTGCTTGCAAGCTATACAGTGCTTTATCTAATTCTTCCCGAGACAAAGGCGGTTGTAACTTTTGGCGCAAATGGAACAGTGGCAAATAGTTTTCCGTAGCTAGTTCTTGATCTAAATCCTTGATGATTTGTAATATTTCTTCATTAGTAGGGGGATTGACTAGAGCGGGAGTCGAATTTCCATCTGATTCTGAGATTGTACTGGTTGAGTTTGGCAGCTGTTTCCGCAGGAAATCGATGTAATCCGCTAGCATGGTTTTAGACAAATTGATATTGCCACGACCAACGGGTTTATAATTAGTTAAGAGGTACTTAATACCTGTTTCAGTAATCCAAACATCTTTGAATTTAGTTTCTGCGACTGTGATATAACCCCGTTCTATCAAACTGTCCATGATTTCCTTTCGGGTCTTAGCAGGCTTGACGTTTGTCTTGGCGGGAGTAGTCGGTTCTGTTTCACAGGCTTTTAGAATTTTGCGCTCTTTCGTGCTCATTGGTACTTCATCCTGATCTTGGGTTAGAAGTTCCTTGCCTGCATCAGTGATCTGAATTTTGGTGATTTCTTGATTAGAGTCAATCAAATTGCGATCGCATAATGCCTGACAAATTCGATCTCGTTCACCCGCTGAGGTTTTAGAATTGGGTTTCGCTTCAGTAATCAATGCCCGATAATCCGGTTTGCTCAGTAGCTTCAGTAAAAATTTTAGTTGGCTGACTTCCAGTTCAATAGCTTCCATGTTAATTGTCGTTACCTCACGTTTGTTCAAGATTAACCTAACTCTATTGCCTATAACCACTTAGTAGTCAAGGATTTCCGCAATAGATTCTACTGTCAGCCCTCAGCGGACGGGCGCTGGGACCTCAACTATCAGCTCTGAGCAGAATTATTATTATATAAGCCTTTCGGTATTTTTCAATAGTATCTTTATTTCCGTGGTGCCGTACTAGGCTCAATCCTTACCGATATTAGACTTATCTCAAGTCTGGTTGAATACCCATAATTAAGGCTGCGCGGGGATGCTAGGGAGGCGCTAGAGGTGTGGGGAGATAGGGAGATGGGGAAATGGAGAAATTTTTATTAAGGGTAATTATCGTGATATCATATCAACTGAAAGTCGCGAGTAGATGGGTATTTAGGGAAAACCCTCAAAACGCTGATACCCAAAATAATGATAGCTGACGACCGAAGCGAAAGCTATCAGCTTAGCTACAGTCAATTTTATTACCCCTACTCCCTACCCCCTACTCCCTGCTCCCTATTCCCCTAATAGCGTCGAGTTTTCTGAACCCCATAAACTAGTCCTGTACCAATCGATAACAATATCAGTAGCCACAGAATACCACCAGGAATAAAGGTAATAATACCAAAACCTCTGAGTAAGTAAACCATAACGGTGATAGCCAGAAGAGCGCCAAAAAAGTAGGCAATTATCAACGTTTCGGATTGAGAAGGGGAACTCATATATAGCAAAGGGAGTAGGGAGCAGGGAGCAGGGAACAGTAATAAATATTTTGATGTTATAATAAGTTAGCAATCAATTATCACTAAAATAACCCAACATAGAGTTCGCTAAAATAGCTGCTTGAGTGCGATCGCGTACATTCAACCGACTCAAAATATGAGTAACGTGGTTTTTGACGGTCTTCTCAGAAATATACAACGTATTAGCAATCTCTCGGTTGCTAGCACCGGTAGCAATTAGTCGTAAAATTTCCTGCTCTCTGGGAGTTAGTTCATCCCAACCCGGAGGTGGGCTAGGAGTTGGGTCTCGCATTTGAGTAGCGACTTTTTTGCCAATACCAGGGCCTAACTGAGTATAACCTTTTTGCACCGCTCGAATTGACTGGGCTAATTCTTCGGGAGGGGTATCCTTCAGCAAATATCCGGCTGCTCCGCACTGTATGGCTTGGGTAACGTACTGGTCATCATCAAAGGTAGTTAGTACTAATACCTTTGTATCTGGGAATTGCTGACAAATTTCCCGAGTTGCAGCAACACCATCCATGACAGGCATCCGAATATCCATTAGTATAACATCTGGCTGTAAGGTTTTTACCAGACTAATTGCCGTTTGTCCATTCTCTGCTTCACCGACTACCTGTAAGTCTTCTTCTAACTTCAGCAAGGCTTTTAATCCACGCCGAATTAGACTTTGGTCATCTACGAGTAAAATACGAATCATCATCAAGGATGAATTATATAGTAGTTTTCAATTCGTTCTAGGGAGTAGGGAACAAAACTAATCACAATGCGTCTCTAATTCCTAGATAAGCGCGTTGGTATTTGAGATGTAAACCTGTATGATATTTTTTTATTTTCCAATAAAAATTCGGACTCTTTACCCTGTTCCCTGTTCCCTGTTCCCTGTTCCCTTAGCTATATGGTTACATCTCAACTTAAAATGCTATAATAGCTTAAACCTTTGGTAAAGGAAAATGAGCGATAATTTTGCAGCCAGCTCCTGGTGCTGTCTCAATTTTAAAGGTTCCTCCTAGGGCTTGGGTGCGTTCTCGCATTCCTTGTAAACCAAAACCAGTTGTGTTCTGGTTTAGGGAAAATCCAATACCATTGTCTTTAATAATTAATTGTAAATCTGTTGCTGCTGTCTGAATTTGGATGTCTACTTCAGTAGGAATAGCATATTTAAAAATATTTGTCAATCCTTCTTGGACAATACGGTAAACTGCTATTTTGATGTCGCCAGGGATTGAACGCTTTAGGTTAAGATGGCATGTAGGTGAGATTGCTGTGGACTTTTGAAAGTCGTCGATTAGGGATGCGATCGCATTTTCAAGAGATTGCTGTTGTAAGGGATTTAAACGCAAGGAAGCAACGGATTGACGTACATCCTTCAGAGCAGTTTTCCCGAGTTGTTTCGCTTCTAAGATAAATTCTTTGGCTTCAGCCGGGTCAGATTGTAATAGTCTTAAAGCCGCTTCTAGGTGTAAATTGAATACAGTTAAAGAATGTCCTAAGGAGTCATGAATTTCCCGAGCAATACGGTTACGTTCTTGCAGCGTAGCAATATCTTCAATGCGGAGGGCATAGTGACGCAGTTGAGCATTAGCCTTAGCCAGCTCTTCCCGACTTTTACGTTCTGATAGTACAGCATCCACTAATAGCTGCAAAACGATTAAGACCAATACAAATATAAAGACAGAAGTCAATAATATAAATAGTAATCGCTCCGGAATCAACCCTGTTGGTGGTGATCTGAACACAGGAGGTGGTCTAAACGGAGGACGATGCCTCAGACCATGATGCTGAAATCGAACCATTTGCTTCATGAAGAATAATATAACCGCAAATCCAGTCATCATTAAGCGACCTTGGAACTCGAAGATAAAACAGTTGCGAACAACTAATATAATTAACATCAATTGCAACAGCCGAATGTGTCCCACTATGGATGCTAAAACAATTACCCCAATTTCGGCGGCGGTGTAAAGTATCTTATAAATAGGCTTATTTGTTGGTAATCTCAATCCCATTAAGCCAAATACTCCCAGGCAAACTAAATTGAGTAGTGGCGACCTAGGTAGCATGGGAAAGGGAAGTTTTAGTAATTCCACCAAAGCGGTGATGATCAGCAGTATCCACTCCAGGTAGAGCAAAAATCGAATTGGGTGGTTAGTAATTTGAATCGGATGGCGCATTCACGATTGTTGTAAACAACCAATAACAAACAACCAATAACCTTAATCCATGTGTCAAAGGTAACGCAAGACCTATTGGTCATATCTAGCCCAGGACTAAAGTCCTAGAGGAATTGGGGTCTTTTGCCTCATGTGGTTTCGCCCTCCCTGTTTTTAGGATAGAGACATCAAACAGAAATCAGCTCACGTCAAACCACTTAGAAACAGTTAAAGAGTGAACATCATGAACATCAAACGCTTTTCTCTACTGGCAGGTATCGCAGCAATTACCCTCACTAGTTTTCCCATGGCAGTTAATGCCCAAGAACTTCCTCCATTTATATCCAATCTTAACCTTACTGAGCAGCAAAAAGATCAGTTTGATGACATTATTAACAATACTGAATCCAAAATTGAGGATATTCTCACTCCCGATCAACAACGGCGCTTTCAAACTATCAAGGTGCTCCGCCGTGAACTGCGAGACGCAAGGGAGGGTCTGAATCTCTCCCAAGACCAGCTAAACCAAATGCAAAACATTAACAGGTCAGCACGACGTGAGATGAGGGGTATTCTCACCGACGAACAGCGCCAACAAATTCGTCAAGAAATCGGCTCACGTCGAGGTAAAGGCCCATTTAGACGGAGATTTTTCCAAGACTAAATTATCTCTTGGAATACAAAGTACTAACTCTCTTCATCTAACTTGTTAAAGGTGCCCTTGACCAATTAATAATTAAATTTGCTAAAGGTGCGCGCCTAATTGTTAAGTGTTAATTGACAAAGCATTAACACTTAACAAGTTTTTTTTTATTAACAATTATTCCAACATGATATAAGTCCTTGTATGGTCATACTTTGGAAGTCAATAGACCATGTAGAGTCATGTATCCCCCGGATAATCCCCTACATTGTGCAGGGCCAATCATTCTAGAGTAAGCAGATGTAGATTCAAGCTAGCGAGGTTAAAAACTATATATTTGCTCAAACAGAGCATTTATAAAATAAAAATAAAGGAAATAGGCGATCGCCACCAACGTATTTTACAATATCCGAGGAAAAATTATTTCCCAATGAAGCTGATCACAGCTGATTTCGATGTTGGGTGAATATAGTGGTACTAATTTGGTTCCTGTGGTGGATCAATAATATGATCCACACCTAGAAGTATTCAAGCCAACTGAATCTGGGTTTCAAGTTTTCCCTCGACGCTGAGTTGTAGAGCTGACTTTTGGAACTTCTTATTGTTCCAAAATGAAACATTTAGCATAAAACAGCCCTGGCTCTATAGCCGTAGATCGCCATCAAATGGAAATGACCAATGGAAATGACGAAAGGGAAAACAATCGACAACGCAGTACGCCCTAACTATCGCTACATCAAGGTGCATCCGATTGCTGGTGCCCTCGGTGCTGAGATTCAAGGGGTAGATCTTTCACGACCCTTGGAAGCTGAAGTCGTTTCGGAGATACGCCTTGCCTTACTCGACCACTTGGTGATCTTTTTCAATAACCAAGAACTCACCCCCCACCAACAGCTTGCCTTTGCCAAGCTATTCGGCCAACCAATGGAATACCCAGTAGTGAGTGGATTGCCCGAATGTCCCTTGATTACACCGGTAGTCAAGCTGGAGCACGAGCGGAAGAACTTTGGTGGTGTGTGGCATTCTGATACCACATATCTGGAATATCCGCCGATGGGAAGCATACTTTACGCCGTCGATATCCCACCCTACGGCGGTGACACGCTTTTCGCAAACCAGTACATGGCCTACGAGAACCTGTCGGAGGGTCTTAAAAAGACCCTAGATGGCCTAGTTGGCATCAACGCCTCGACAAATGCTCATACCTTCAAAATGGAGCTGGATCGCCTACGGAACGCAGGCTCAAGTCGGGAGGTGATAGTTGCAGCCCATCCAGCCGTGCGCACCCACCCTGAGACTGGGCGCAAGGCACTTTACCTCAACATTAACCACACAAAGTACTTCGAGGGCTGGACGGAGCAAGAAAGTAAACCTCTACTCGACTATCTCTTCCAGCACCAAGTCAGGCCAGAGTTCACCTGTCGCTTTTGCTGGGAGCACGGCTCCCTCGCCTTCTGGGATAATCGATGCACCCAGCACAACCCGGTGAATGACTATCACGGCTTCAAACGCATAATGCATCGCGTCACCTTGGCTGGCGACAAGCCATACTGAGGGCTGGTCAGTATTGGGACATAAACCTAAGCTTAGTTATATACATTCATCTGTTCACGCAGCTCTGCAATGGTTGCTCATCTTCTGGAGCAAAAAGATAAACCTCCTTTTGGTGCCACCAGTGAGGAGATTCGCAAATGGTTTGGTCCGTTTGCTGTTGGATTTGAATAAAAATCTATCCATAAAAGATAGTATACTCAATAACATAGTGTTTTGAATCAGGTAGAAACACTTTATTTGCCATAGCTAGCAAGGTTTGTGACTCTAAAGGAAATATGGAAATGCTACAAGATATCGAATCTCAAGCAGAACTGATTAGTGAAATACTGGATTTAAAAAAGAAGGTATTGCCAGGATACTTTGCAGAGCCAAGAATCAAGACAAGGCTTTATGAAGCAATCTGCTATGATTTTCTGCTTTATGACCGATTGTTAAGCAAGTACGGATGTCAGCGTCGCGGAGCGATATATTTGGGCGGACATAAGGGGGAAATGCTGTTAGCATTAGTTTTATTAGGATTCAAGAAAATTATAGTAGTAGAACCACAACCGGAATTATTTAAGCAGCTCCAAGAGCGGATTACTGTACTCAATCAATTGTTTAGTAGTTACGACAAGTTGATTGACGGCGAGCCATTTACCTCGATCGAGGTTTTCCAGAGTGCCATTGGTGCGATAGATGGCGAAGCCGAGCTGTATGTGACATCAAAATCGCAGCTAACTTCGCTCTTCAAACCAAAAGCAGAAGTGTTCAATGAGGAAACGGCTTATTCAGAGGTAGAAGTAAGTAACAAAATCATCGTCCCGCTCAAAACAGTTGACAGGATAATAGAAGAGTCTTCAGGAGAGATATCGGAGTTTGATTTTATATACATGAACATTCAAGGAAGCGAATTGAAAGCTTTGGAAGGGGCTAAAAAAACACTCCCTCACCTAAAGGCAATATATCTGGAAAAAAGTCTGGTATCTCGCTATGAATATTGTCCGCACCCGGAAGAAATTGACAAGTACCTAGTAGATCGGAATTTTGCAAAAGTATGGGCATACTTTCCGCAAAACTATGGAATCAGTTTTGATCTGTACGTCAATCATAATTAATCGGCAAATAGCAGCTTTATACGTGAAACTTACTGACAGTATATGACGAGTACGCAAGACAGTGAAATAGCAATATCTAAACAATGGTGGATCCTATTTGCTGTTAGTTTAGTAACGTTTGTGTTCTCGCTAGATGTTCATATTGTCAATTTGGCTTTGCCAACACTGGTAGAAGATTTGCATAGCGACTTTGCCACTGTTGAATGGGTTCCTCTGAGTTATTCCCTGGTGCTGGCGATCCTGGTGCTTTGTGTGGCTCGATTGGGAGATATGTGGAGCAAGAAATGGCTCTATTTAATCGGACTCACAGCATTTACCACAAGTTCATTGGTGTGTGGAATCGCCACCACAATTTACTTATTGATTGCAGCACGGATATTTCAGGGAATCGGGGCCGTGTTGATTGCAGTCCTCTCGCCCGCGATCGTGACTGAGGTGTTCCCGGATGCAAAGCGAGGACTAGCCCTGGGGATCATTACTAGCACGGGTTGGGCGGGCGTGTCATTGGGACCCACGGTAGGAGGAGTGCTTATAGAGCACTTGGGTTGGCGTTCAGTTTTCTTGGTTAATGTACCAATTTGTACGATCGGCATAGTGTTAGTGATGCTGACAGTTTCCAGGGGCAGTAGCCCTACGGATCAAAAGTATTTTGATTTTGGGGGAGCGTTGCTTTTGGGGATAACGTTGACTTGTTTTTTACTGGGGATGACACGCATACAAGAAGAGAATTTAGGTGGCAATTTAACCTTGGTTTTATTGGCGATCGCGATGATGGCTTGCGTTAGTTTTTTGTTGTCTCAGAAGCAATCTGAGCAACCATTGCTTAACCTTAGTTTATTTCGATCTCTGGAATTAAGTTTCAGTCTACTTCTAAGTTCAATTGGCTATATTCTTAACAGTTGTGTAATTTTCCTTTTGCCCTTTTTTCTGGAACTCGTTAAGCATTATTCCGAACAACAAGTGGGATTATTGATAGCGGTGCTGCCTATATTAGGAATCTGTGTAGGCCCTGTAGCAGGCTCCCTGGCTGATCGCTTTGGCGAAAGAAGCATTAGTACGATCGGATTGGTATTATTATTTATCAGCTGTTTGACAATCAGCACCTTTAGCGAAGAATTGACGGTTAAGGGCTATTTATTGCGGATAATTCCCTTTGGAATTGGTATCGGTTTGTTCCAACCCCCTAACCAAAGTGTGATTATGGGCAGCGTACCTCCACAATATCTCAGTGTTGCCTCTGGACTCTGGTTCTTTTCACGAGCCTTAGGTCAGGTTATGGGTATAACGCTGATTGGAATTCTATTCTCGAGTTTATCTGCTAGCCAACTTCCAGTAGACACCCCATTTTCAGTTACAACAGCGCCAGTTGAAGCGTTAGTATTTGGAGAACAAGAAAGTTTCCGCATTGTCTCTGCCATTCTTGTGATTGCGGTAGTTATATCTGGATTCCTATGGCAGCGGCAAAATCAAAGGCTAAGAATAAATCGGACTTAATTAGTTTTCATAAGTAGTCGGACAAAAGTTTTCGGTGCTGTATAAAGTTTTGTAAATATAGGCAAAACCTTTTGAGGTAAGGGTTACAAGCATTTTACAGTTTTCGAGACAGTACTGTTTATTTATGTTCGACTACTTATCATGTCCGGTTGAATGCTTAAACAAGGTGCAAATCGAAGCCAGAATGCAGAAATCAGAAGGCAGAAATAAAGGAGTAAGGTTTAATTCCAGAAGGTTTTTTATCACTAATTATCTTGACGTGATATTATTCTTCTATCAAAATAACTAACTATCTCCACTATGCATTTATCCGTGCGCAAATGCAATAGTTTTTTAGAAACCCATAATTAGGCGTTTGACTGATAATGCGATTGACCTGCTTGTCACGCTACGCGATGCTCCTTTGGAGCCGCTACGCGAACGCATTGCACTGTCCTAGTTATTAATACTATTAGCCACAGATGTCGCCACCCACTGAACTTGTCGGTGCGCGAATGCAATAGTTTTTTGGAAGCTTGAAAGTAAGCCGCTGATCATGGGATTGACCTGCTTGTCATGCTACGGGATGCTCCTGCCGCTAAGCGATCGCACCATACAGGATGTTTTCCCTGCTGCTTCATGGATCTTACACAAACCATGACATCGGTCTGAAGTCCAATTCCTGCT
>NZ_CEYLVT010000087.1:0-28177 GCF_982860115.1 Moorena sp. | reverse complement strand
TTGTCTTCCCTGCTATTTTTATTATAACGTTTTTCAGGCTGTTTATCAGAGTTCCTGCCCGCGATTCATCCCACACCTCAATGCGCAGCATGAGTGTGGGATGAATCGCGGAGGAAGCTAAAACAGGCTATGCGCGATGGTTTTGGCTAACCACAGCTCCGATAGCTGAAAGTCAGTTGACCCCTTATCGGCACTGTTCGGGATTTACCACAAATTACCCAGTTGCTACCAATCTATCCAAAAGTTGGAATTTTTTATTAGTTGACTATTTCCTGACCAGAGGTCTGGAAATTCTTCAGGGTTTCTGTCTATATCTCCTGAACCTCCCTGTTTCAGCAGCTTTACTGCTTAGATTTAGGGTATTGAGGCACACATGTTTGCCTTGTTGGGGATCTGTTATATTCTTATCCTACTTTATCACATTGGTAAGATCCTTTGGGACTCTTACCCTGCGCTTCCCATGCGACACCTAGCCAATACAGGTAAAGTGCGGGGATTTTCGCGGTTCAGCTAAGGAGCGAAATCTCCTTTGTGCTACCGATGTGATCTTAGCCTAGAAGCTTACGCTTTGCAATTTAAAAGCTAGTTTCGGTTACCCCACCCAAAGTATAAAATATGGCTAGGGACTGCGCTCAACAATTTTGTTTAATTAATTTTGACAGCTTGAGATTGGCGCAGAGACTCAATCGTTGTGATCGTATGCTCAGCCACTAAGCTAATTTCCGCCATGGTATTAAAGCGTCCAATTCCAAACCGGATCGAGGCATAAGCCAGATTTTCCGGATGTCCTAGGGCTAATAGTACGTGGGAAGGAGCTACAGTTGCTGAGGAACAAGCCGAGCCAGAAGAAACGGCGGCCACAGGGTGTAATCCTAGTAGGAGGGCTGCGCCATCTACTCCCTCCACACTAATGTTAAGGTTTCCGGATAATCGCTGGGTAGGATGACCATTGATCTTGATACCTTCTAGTTTAGAGAGAGTGGTCCACAGACCGTCCCGGAGTTCTATCAACCGTTGAGATTCTGAGGGTTGTTCTTCTAACCCCAGTTCCACAGCCTTAGCAAACCCCACAATCTGAGGGGTATAAAGTGTGCCAGAACGCATCCCTCGTTCATGTCCACCGCCATGGAGCTGGGGTGCAAGCCTTACTCTCGGGTTACGACGGCGGACATAGAGAGCCCCAATCCCCTTTGGTCCATAAATTTTATGGGCTGTCAGGGACATTAAATCAATCTTCATCGACTGCACATCCAAGGGGATTTTGCCAATAGCCTGGGCAGCATCTGTATGGAATAGTACATTATGCTGGCGACAAAGATCCCCAATTTCGGCCAAAGGCTGCAACACTCCAATTTCATTATTGGCTGCCATGACCGAGACTAAAATGGTATCAGGACGGAAAGCCTGCTCTAGCTGGCCTAAATCCACTAGTCCATCATCTTTTACCGGTAGAAATGTCACCTCAAACCCTAGGGTTTCTAAATAGTGACAGGGGTCAAGAACAGCATTGTGTTCAGTTTGCACGGTAATCAGGTGACGTCCTTTACTTAAATAAGCCTCAGCCACCCCTTTAATGGCTAGATTGTTAGCCTCTGTGGCACCACTAGTAAAAATGATCTCGACTGGTGTGGCATTGATAGCATCTGCTAGAATCTGACGCCCTTGTTTCACTGCTGCTTCAGCTTCCCAGCCATAGGTATGGCTGATACTCGATGGATTGCCAAAATGTTCAGTGAAGTAGGGTAATATTGCCTCCAACACCCGTTCATCCATAGGTGTTGTGGCATGGCAGTCTAGGTAAATTGGGCGATGCATGGTTTTTCGTTAGTTAAAAATTGCAGCTGCTACGGGATACATTATGATCAACCTCCTCCCCATGACCTGATCACCCCATCATCAGGTGATAGGGAGGAGGCGAGCACAAAGAGCGGAAAGCGCACTAAGATGTTTCACCACTCAAATTAAATTCCTAGATCTCAAGTCCACAGTTTTTGAGACTGCTTTCCTAGATCACCAAGGGCTACAGGTTAAAATCCCATTACCCAATTGTCCATTTTTTTGCAGCTTTCGCTGTTCATTCTCCTCACAACCCACTCCACCCTTTAAGAATTTAGTGCAGTTCATCAAAACGGCAATTTTGACTGAATACGCTTTAACTCTAGACATGTTGAACAGATTGATTTAATTTTCCCTGGTGTCAAAGCAGAATTAACTACACGAGTTTTGAGACCACATTTAGGACAGATGGGTTGATGATTAATGATCACCCACATGCCCCACTTGAACTCAATTACTTTTTCAAGCTCAAGCTGTTTCAGTCCTTGGGCAAGTCGCTCTTCTGAATACCGGCACTTCCTGTTCAATTCATCTTGAGTCAGTTTCCCATAGTCAGATGTACAGAGCAGATGAATGATTTTACCACAGGTTTCTTGTAAGTTACTTAATTGTTCTTGGGGAGCTACAGGCTTCTCGGGTTTGGTGTCGCGGGGAGGGCACAGTGGGTAGCTCGAGAAATTCACTCGATTGTGTGTAGTGACTTTCTGTGTAGTGACTTTCTGTGTAGTGACTTTCTGCTTCCAACGGACTAACGTTGAAGAACCACCGTGGCCACTTGTCATGGGAATGTAGCACTTATCTGACTTAATTTTGAGTTGCTGATTTTCCTGAGCAAGGGTATTGCTTTGCTTAGCCGTTACCCTGTTTTCCCAGTTCTGATGCTTTAACATATGGTGTAGATGTTCAACCCTTTTCACAACTATCCTAGTTTTGTGAAAAATATTGAACAACCGTGATTATACGTAAGATACTCTTTTGCTCACTGGGGAGTTACCACTGAGTTTTCACGGAGAAGATTAGCGATGGTCCATTCATGTTTTGGCAGGATGGTGGTATGGACGCGCTTCGCTTGTGGCGATGCGATCGCATGGTTGCCAGCTGGGGTCAATTTCGATTTCTAGTGCTCCCTAGCAAAGCCGAGAATGACCACGCCCGAGCCCACACTTACCGGATCGGGAAGTGTTACATTATGTCACCAGAACACATTGGTAAAAAAATTGGACACAAGTAAAGACAGTTCCTTAAAACACAGCAAAATTCACCAAAGGCTAAGTCAATTGATTAAGGTGCTGGCTCAAAAATTTGGTAGTGTCCGGGAACTTGCTAGACAAGTAAATGTCACTAACAACACCTTGACAAATTGGATGAATTGTGATAATACTCCCAGCTTAGAGAAGCTAGAGAGGCTGGCTAAAGGTATTGGTTGGACAACGGAAGAGTTGATCAGCTTCTTGGTCAGTGAGGAAAACCCTCTCGAAGCCATTGAGCGAAACAAGAAATCGAGTTCCTCTACTTTGACACCACCTATTTCCATGGAGCAGATTTTGGCACAGCTTCAGTGGCGACCAGTAGATCAATTAGTTGAGATTAATTTAGCGATCGCTAAACGGTTGCAAAGGGAATTCAGTGGTTCGACAGATACCACTGGCCTAGAGGAGGTGTTAAATCAGTCTCCTAAATTTGAGGAACTCAAGGGAGTTAAATTTATTTCACTGAGCTTAAAGGCAAGGCGACGATTAAAGAATTGGGTGACAATCTGCCAAAGTTATGTAGGCTTGAGTCCAGAGGAATTCATCCAAGTCGCTGTCGAGAAGCACAAAATTGACCCAGGAACCTTTGGGCTATTTTATAAGAGCATCATGGAACTTTCTAGTACTCCGTTTCCCCAGAGTTACTATGAGTGGCTTTTCCCGTTAATTTCTCCAGTGAGTGGTTGGATTGGGTCAGCACAAGAAACTCCTATTCTAGATTTTTCGAGAACTTACACAGAAACTTATACAGAACCTTGGAGTAATTTTCTTGAGAACTTAGAAGACATTAGTAATGGAGTAACTACCAAGTCTAGTTCAGTCCTGTTTTAACCAGATTTTGTTAACGGTTGACGATTGACGATTGACGGTTCACTGTCAACGGTTAAGATAAGGAAACTGTCTACAAAAAAACCGTTGCGTTAATGGTGCAGTATAGATCAAACGTTTAAATCAAAATAGCAATCCGTGTAGGAATTGTGATAATTTTTGTTCTCTGCTCCCTGCTCCCTATTCCCTTTGCTAAAGTTTAAATCAAATCGCAAACTACGCGAAAACCAAAGGAGATATATGTAACATCCGGAGCATTGAAATTGCGATAATCACTATGGCAGTAGCCGGAACTGTTGAGCCAAGACCCTCCCCTAAGCAAGCGATCCCGAGCCTCATTAGTGCTTAGCCACGCACTGCCATCGGATGGTGCCCCCTGGTGATTTTCATGCCAATGGTCAGCACACCATTCCCAGACATTGCCATGCATATCGTATAGCCCAAAGGCGTTAGCTACTTGAAAACTCCCGACGGTGGTAGTTTTCTCTCGAAAGATACCTTTTGGCTGTGAACCATCAGTGTCAGTTTGATGACCATCGTAGTTAGCCAAATTGGTGGTAATTGTTTGACCAAAGTGAAATTTTGTGGTGCTTCCAGCACGACAGGCATATTCCCATTCCACCTCACTGGGTAGCCGATAGGTACGTCCGGTTTTTTGAGACACTCTGGCACAAAATTCTACAGCGTCATACCAAGATATCTGCTCGACAGGCAGATGATCTCCTTTGAAGTGGGATGGGTCAGAATCCAATTCACGACTGACTTTGGGTAAGGAAGCAACCACTTTCCACTGTGCCTGAGTTACACTAAACTTGCCCATATACAAGGGTCTAACAGAGAACAAGTGTCTAGAAGCTGGTGAACCCATAGTGAAGGTACCGCCAGGGATAGAAACCATTTCCAGCATTACCCCGTTTCCTAAGTTTTCCTTAAAAAACTTGCCTTGATGACGGTTACGGTTGCTTATCTGACCTTGGGGATTCACTCTGACCACATCAAATTCAAAGTCCTGTAGGGATACATTGGTGACCTTCGCTTTTTGCTCTTGATTACTGGGGGATAGTGGCTTATCCTTTTCTAGCTCTTGAGTAAAATTGAGGCTCAAATGGTTAGGGGTGAGGGTGGAGGGTGAGTTTGAGAGTTGATCAATGACTGTTGCTAATACTAGTCCGACACTGCCAAAACCAGCGGCTTTGAGTAATTTCCGTTTAGTCAATACCCTCGTTAACTTTGTATTGCTTAAACCTATGGAAGACCCCTTGAAGGGAGTGGATAGTATTTTTAATAGGACTTGGCGTCGTGAGGGTGCTGGATTTATTAGTTGCTTCAGCTTGGCCAACTGCTGCAAAATCTCCCCAGTATTCCGAGGACGCTGACTGACTAAGGGAGCCATCAGTTGGTCGATAAATTCTCTGAGTTGAGGGGAGATATGAGGGGCATAGGGGTGCCATAACAATTCACTGGTATCAGGATTGTATAGAAGGGGATCCATCGGTTCCTTACCAGTGAGCAGATAAACAAAGGTGCGCCCCAAGGCAAAGAAGTCCGATTGTGGCATGGCATAGCCTTGCTCTTGTTCTGGTGGTGCGTAACCTGGAGTATGTATCTGGGTGTTTTTACCGCCAACAATGATGGTGTTAGTGACTTGCCGCACAGCCCCAAAGTCAATGAGCACCAGTTGTCCATCTTTCCTGAGAATGATATTGGATGGTTTAATATCGCGATGGAAAAAGTGCTTCTGATGGACTACATGGAGAATTTTTACCAGTTGGGATAGCCATTCCAAGGCTAAGGTTTCGTCAATAGGGTGCTTCTTTTGTTGGTGCTGATACTCCTCTAAATCTAGCCCTTCAATGTATTCGAGCACCATGCAGTGCAAGCTGATCTCGTTGTTTCTGGGAGAGAAGATAAATGTTCCTTCTGATTTGGGAATTCCTGGATGATTCAGCTGACTCAACACCCATGCTTCTTGCTCAAACAGCTCAACTGCCCGAGATTGATAGTCAGTCAAGACTTTGAGAACTTTGAGAGTGTTGTGATTACTTTTTTGATCACTGTTGTGATCAAGTACCTCATAGGTTTTACCGAAAGCACCTTTGTCACTGAGTAACCCAATCACACGATAACGTTCTGCCAAGAGTAAGTCCGAGCCACAGGCTTGGCAGAATAGGGTATCTTCTGTATTGTAAGGTTTAGAACAATCGGGATTAATGCACCAAGTCATGATTCCCTACCTACGAGCTACTGATACAAGCTACGGCGTTGGACAGGACAGCGATCGCGCTTTACTTTAGTTTTTGGTTACCAGTCCTGTTTAATACCGAAATAACAGAGGTTTTGATTGGTTTTCCCACCACCAAACTAATCGCACAAACTAATCGATAGTATGACTGCTTTGGCGCGAAATTTCAAACATTTTAAATTTTAAAAATTTAAGTAAATCCACAGTTGCTAATAATAGCTTAAGGATTTAGGAGTATGTTTATTGGCTGAAAGCCAAGGTAGTTTTAACCGGTTGGCGGTGTTATAACCACAGAGTCCACGGGGTTTTAATCCGTGAGGATGTCAATCTAATTATTAGCTTAGTCTACTAGATATTGTTTGTCATGCCAACTTGGCATGTGTTTTTGAAGACTTAGGGGAGTTAAAAAGTCCTAGATTTAGGGAGTAGGGAGTAGGGAGTAGCTCATAAGGGTAGGTTTTTTACAAAGACGTCAGGTGTGGGGTGTGGGGTGTCGGGTGTGGGGGATAAGAACATCTACCATTATTGTCGTTAAAAATCATCATTTGTTCGTTGTTTTCCTTTTCCTCTCCCTCTGGGTCGTCCCATGTTTTACCCAAATGTAAAAAACGTACCCTTTTAAGCTAGGGAGTAGGGAATAAAAAAGAGGGGACTTTGAAATTTGTGAAAAATCCTGTGTACCTCATTACTTTAAAAAAACGATATAAACATAACTAATTTTTGGTCTAAACTAAAATTAGTCCTGGCACTACCTTCGGCAACCATTAGCCTAAAGCCTATGGTGGAAAGAGCCTTGGTGCTTCCGTGGCACAAATTGCCCGAATTAGGTAAAATCAATGACGGGATTTGGGATCCCACAACTCCTCCAAGGGATAAACTGTTCTAATCCTGAATACTTAATCCTTAATCCTTCATCTTTATTCTTATGCTACCTGGTCAAGAACCCCCACAACTACTGAAAAAACACCTATTTTTCCAAGGAAGACGATTTAGTTTCGAGGTCAATTCTCTACGTCTTCCTAATCAATCAGAAGGGCAATGGGAATGCATCCGTCACCCTGGTGGTTCCTTGGCGGTACCGGTAACACCAGATGGCAAACTGGTACTAGTACGGCAATATCGCTTTGCTGTTAGTGGGCGTCTTTTGGAATTCCCTGCTGGTACGGTAGAATCCCATGAAAACCCAGCTGAAACTATTAAACGGGAGATAGAAGAAGAAACTGGCTATCGCGCTCATAGCTGGAAATATTTGGGGAAATTTCCCCTTGCTCCTGGCTATTCTGATGAGTACATTTATGCGTTTCTGGCGGAGGATTTGGATAAATTGGAAGCCCCTCCTAAGCAAGATGATGATGAGGATATAGAAGTGGTTTTAATGACACCGAAAGAGTTAGAACAAGCTATCTTGGACGGTGAGCCAGTGGATGCTAAATCTATTTCCAGCTTTTTTATGGCTCGCCCGTTCTTGAATGACTAACCTGATTCTATTCTGGCATCGCCGTGATTTACGGATTTCTGACAATGTGGGACTAGCTGCTGCTTTTGAGCTAAGTCCAAAGCTTGTCGGTGTTTTCTGCCTTGACCCTACTATTCTAGAGCGGGATGATATTGCGCCAGCAAGAGTAACTTATATGATTGGCTGCTTACAACAATTGCAGCAAAGTTACAGACAAGCTGGTAGTCAACTATTAATCCTACATCAAGACCCTAGGCAAGGAATTCCTAATTTAGCTGCTGCTCTGGAGGCTAAGGCTGTTTGTTGGAATTGGGATGTGGAACCTTATTCTAAGGAACGGGATCAAGAGGTAGCAGCAGGGTTGAAGGAAAAGGGTATTGCTGTCTATAACTATTGGGATCAGTTATTACACGCACCAGGAGACATTTTCACTAAGTCTGGCAATCCCTATAGTGTCTACACTCCTTTCTGGAAAAATTGGCAAGGTCAATCTAAGGCACAACCTGTAGCAACTTTGAGTAGGGTTGAATCCCTGACGGAAATAGAACAAGAGAATGCCTTGGCAGCAGGGGTGATTGATTTACCTAGTGCTAGAGATTTGGGGTATGTCTGGGAGAATGAACTGTTAGTGCCACCAGGGGAAAAGGTAGCCCAAGAGATTCTGGAGAAATTTTGCGATCGCACTATTGGGGATTATCAGGAACAACGTAATTTCCCAGGGGTAGATGGTACCTCGAAACTTAGTGCTGCTCTCAAGTTTGGTGTGATTGGGATTCGCACGGTTTGGCAGGCGGCTCAGAATGCTTATAACTTGAGTCGCAGTGATGAAGCTCGGCAAAGTATCCAAACCTGGAAACAGGAACTGGCTTGGCGGGAGTTTTACCAACATGCCATGTATTTTTTCCCAGAATTAGCACAAGGGCCTTATCGCCAGAAATTCCAAGATTTTCCCTGGGACAATAATCCAGAATTCTTTCAAGCTTGGTGTGAGGGCAAGACTGGCTACCCGATCGTTGATGCGGCGATGAGGCAGTTAAATGAAACCGGATGGATGCATAACCGCTGTCGGATGATTGTTGCTAGTTTTCTGACTAAGGACTTGATTATTAATTGGCAGTGGGGGGAAAAGTATTTTATGCAGCGGTTATGGGATGGAGACCTGAGTGCTAATAATGGTGGTTGGCAATGGAGTGCCTCTAGTGGGATGGATCCTAAACCATTGCGAATTTTTAACCCAGCTAGTCAGGCTAAAAAGTTTGACCCGGACGGTGAGTATATTCGGGAATGGTTACCAGAGTTGAGTTCTGTGGATACGGAGTATTTGGTGACTGGGAAGATTCCTGAAAGCGGACGCGAAATGTGTGGGTATCCAGCACCAATTGTTGATCATAATCAGCAGCAGCGTCGGTTTAAGGCATTGTATAAGGAGTTATAGCGCTACGGGCAAGTCAGAAGTCAGAAGTCAGAAGTCAGAAGTCAGAAGTCAGCTAGACTCACGTTTCGGAGTTTAGGAGCGATGCAGGGCGGTCTTGGGGGAAACCCCCATGAGCGACTGCATCAACACAGGTGCGGAAGCAAGTTCCGCGTTCTGTTCCCGTTTGGCCGTAGGCCACGCTACGCGAACGAGCAGCATCGGGCAAAGCCGGAAAGCGTTGCCCACGGCCTTAGCTCCCTAAAACCTAGGATGAAAAAAGTACCTCACCCAAGTGGAAACCGTTATGAGATTTACAAATAGGTCATGAACAATATGGGTGATTTAGGATAATATCGAAAACTCTACAAAGCTCTTTACTAATGGTAGCTTTTACCTGTTTTATATTCCCTTTCCTTATCCATTTTATGTTTCCATATCATTTAAAAATAATAAGCTGATTTGCAGTTAAATCGGTTATTTTTTTATCTGACCACTGATACTAATTCCTTGCTCCCTGCTCCGTTCGCGTAGCGTGGCCGACGGCCTCAGTACCTGCTCCCTAAAACCCAGTAATTTGCACATCACCCAATCGGTAACTGCTATAGATCGCAATTAATGTTGGTATTAGGGTGCCCCGAAATAGTATTTATAAAAATCCTATATACTTGAGGAACTCTTGCTTTTAGTTAATAGTATTTTTACCTATCAAATCGAAAGACTATATTACTTTATTGAAATAATTTAATTCACTATAATGGACTACAATTAGATTGATCTAGTTCGGGAGCATGTCACTTATGCAGAACATTTGTACTAAATCTCTAGCCTCCTCATCGGTTTAAGCAAGCTCATATCGTACATAGTTCATTTGTTCTGCAACTTTGACCTACTCCCAACTACACTAAGTGTAATTTTAGGGATTAGTAACAACTTACTAGTGGCTCATGTGGGAGACAGTCCTATTTATTTAATTAGAAAAAAACAGATATGTCAATTAACTGAAGACCACTCACGAGTAGCGATATTACTGGCCAGTGGTCAAATCACCTATCAAGAAAGTCTTGACCATCTAGATAGTAATATTCTTACTAAATCTCTGGATTCAAAACCAAGACTTAGTGATGGTTATGTCCAAGATTTTAGCCGCTTTTAGCTTTGGCGTGTTGTATATAGCAATTATTAGGGAGCATCCCAATTTGGCAAATCCATTGCTCAAACTAACGAAAATACTAGGGATTAAAAGCATAATTTAAAGTGTTATGTGCAAAAATGGGATGCTCCCAATTATTATAGCTATGATTTACATAATTTCGGTATTTTAGGGAACAGGGAATAGGGAATAGGAATGCGTTGCATCAAGACAGGGAATCAACGTCAAATAAGACTGTATATCACAAGTCGTATAATTGCTATATATAGTGTTTATTAATTTTTTTAAAACTATATATAGAAATAAACAAATTAGATGGGTTTACCCTGATTTGTCCCTCAATCAATTGATAATTTATATATTCACATCAATATCTACTTCAAGAGAGTACTGTATGTACACAAATGAACAGAGAACGGATATAGCCTCTCGTATTACCGAAATTATTGAAAAACGCAAACCCTTTATTGAACGCCTCACCAGTGTAGAAAACCATCTAAAAACCCTTCAATCCACACTACTTGAGCTAGAAAAGTACCGCCAGAGGCTAATTCAATTAGCCGATAATGCTGAAATAGCTGGTAACTTACAAGAAATCAATTTCCCTGGACTACTCAATCGCTTGGAATATCAGAGTGATCAACTAGCTAAACTTCATAAACGCTTTGACCGTGGCACCCTTAATATTGGTGTAGTGGGGTTAATGCGACAAGGGAAAAGTACACTACTTAAAAGTTTGAGTGGACTTTCCAATGATGAGATTCCTGCTTATGAAGGAGGAGCCTGCACAGCAGTTCGGAGTACAGTGTATCATCAAAATCAACCAACCTATGCTAGGGTAACATTCCATGATGAAGACTCATTTCTTCAAGAAGTAATAATTCCCTATTACGAAGAACTAGGCTTAGTACCCAGACCAACAAGTTTGGATGAATTTGCTAGGCAGCTTCCCGAACTGCCTAGTGATGCTGCCACAAAAAGAGCCATGTACGAACGCCTGCGCAACGAATATTATGCTCATTTCAATCACTATCGCCATCTACTGGAACCAAACTCCTCTCGGGTATTAGATGTGCCCAAGGAAGAAATATCTAACTATGTAGTTCACCAACAAAAGGCCAATAGTGACTTCGCGGTTTTGGCAGTCAGAGAAGTAGAGATATTCTGTCCTTTCAGTAAATCCGAAGTTGAAAAGATCGCCTTAGTAGATATACCGGGTTTAGGGGACCTCAGAGTAGGGGATGAAAACCTGATGCTACAAACCCTAGGGGAGCGAGTGGATGTAGTTCTTTTTGTGCGGAGACCAGACCCTGTAGGCTTCCAATGGCAACAGACAGATGCAAAACTTTATGACAAAGCCCAGGAAGCCCTGAAGGACCTACCAGACCGGTCTTTCATGGTACTCAACCAAATGAGCAGTGCTAATGGTAATCAAGACAACTCTCAAGGCTGTGAAACCCTTCAAAGAACGATTCGCGAAAACCACATAAATGTGGTTAATTGTGTCATTGCTGACTGTTCTAATCTTGATAAAGCGAATGAAGTTCTGGAGTTAATCCTAGACTACCTAGTTAACAACATTGAAGACCTCGACAGCAAATATGCCCAAGCTTACCAATACCACCTAGATATCCTCCATAAAGACTTAGAAACTCAGTTACAGAAAGCCAATAAAGCCCTAGCTGGATTTGGGGATGAAGACCAGTTATTTGTGGAGCGATTCAATGAGTTTAAAGGAGAACTATCTTACAGTCTTGAACAATTCCTCAACACACTCAGAGCAGACCGGAAAACAGTTGATCCTTACTTTCAAGCAAAAGTCGATACGGTAATGGAAGCCTGCCAAAATGACCCGGGAATTCCAGCACTAGACGAAATTGAAAGACAACGCATAGACCGATTCGGAGGCTCTTACAGGTCTACCTACTACGGGTCGATTGCAGCGATGCGAGCCAACCTCTCAAAGCATTTTCTTTCCTTAAACGAGGGCTTACAGCAGTCGGTGGAGCAGCTCAAATCAGAAGTAACAAATGTACTGGTAAACCTGGAAAAGGGGCACTTGGGGAATCTAACCAGGGAACGGGATGCCAAGTTTCTAGGGGTGATGACCGAGTTATTAGATCAGTATAACAATCAATTAGAGCTAGGATTCCGAACCCTTTGGGAGTCTCAAGTTTCCTATGAAGGATTAATTCTACACAGTATCCGACAGCACTTTGATGATGAACTTGAACCTGATCTGCTCACGAACAACACCCTTAACATTCAAAATTCACAGTCAGGAGAATCCCAAGTTGAAGAGTTGAATCCACAAGAAGTAAAAAATCGTCTAGAAGCGCTTCATAAAAAAGTGGTCATTAAATGTAAGGAAACCTTAGATCACTGGTTAACTGAACCAAGCCAAATCAGATACTTCATCATCGGAGAGTTTTTTGATCGCATTCACTATTCCAAAGATATAGGAGAACAATGGCGGATTTTTCTAAGAAAGGAAGAAATTCGCTCGAAAGTATGGCCTGAGTTCCAAAGGCTAAAAGAACATCAAAAAATTCAGCAGGAGTGGCAAAATTTGCTCGATAAAGCAATCAGCAGCAACCAATGGAAATCTATGCAGTTTTTGAAGTGACTTTGCGTCAGCTATCAGCCTGGTTGACTGACAAAAGTTGAAGTGGAAAGAGCGAAACGTAAGAGTAGTCAGGGTGTGGATAAGGTTGACAAAAGTACAGAGGTGATGAGTTAAAATACACAAAAAACTATTGAGCAAGCAAACCCAAATGCAGATTAAGGTCGCAATACATCCAGCAGAAGAAGGTGGTTTTTGGGCAGAAGTACCCGCACTACCTGGCTGCATTACTGAGGGAGACACAATGGAAGAGGTTTTAGCAAATCTTCAAGATGCAATTGAAGGTTGGTTAGAAGTTGCCAGCAATTCCTATATTCCTGAACCCAACAGCAAAATTGTGGAAGTTACAGTATGAAATCTGTTTCTGGCAAAAAATTCTGTAAAATTATTGAGAAAAAAGGATGGGTTTTGAGAAAAATTACAGGAAGCCATCATATTTATGAAAAGCCAGGAGCTCAAAAAATCCTATCCGTTCCAGTTCACAAAAATCAAGATTTGAAGAGAGGAACCCTAAAAGCATTGATGAAAATAGCAGAATTGGAAGAATCAGATCTCCAGTAACACCTGTGATCACAACCCCAACTTTTGCACCGCCAACCGCTTCGTCTCCTCCCGCCGTCTATCATACTTGGCAGTGGTCACAGGAGACCCATGACCCGCCAACTTCTGAACCGTAACGATATCCACTCCCGCATCCAATAGATCACTACAAAACGTCCGAAGCTATGAGGTACAAAGGATTTTTTACCTCTTGCCTCTTACCTCTTGCCGTCTTGATGCAGTCGCTCATGGGGGAAACCCCCTTTGGCGGCGCTGCATCGCTTTTGCCTTTTGCCTAAAGCCCTTGCCCGTAGCGCTATACAGGAGCGTAAAGAGTCTGTATCCATTCCCATTCTTGGGCTAAGCCTTCGGATAGGGATACCTGAGGTTGATAACTTAGCAGAGTTTTGGCCTTGGTAATGTCTGCTGCGGTGTGACGTGCATCTCCTTTGGCTTTTTCGATGTAGTTTTTCTTAATGGGATGTCCAACAATTTTTTCAATGGTGTCGAGAACATCCGCTAGCACCACTCGGCTACCACCACCAATGTTAAACACTTCCCCAACAGCAGCTGGTTTAGTACCTGCAGCCAGATTCGCGGCTATGATGTCTTTGATGAAGGTGAAGTCTCGGGTTTGCTTTCCGTCACCATATATGCTAATGGGTTCATCGGTGAGAATGGCTTTTAGGAATTTGTGAAATGCCATGTCTGGGCGCTGCCTGGGTCCGTATACGGTGAAATAGCGTAAGGCAGTAACGGGTACACCAAAGTTATGGTAATACAGTAAGCATAGGTGTTCTGCAGCTAGCTTGGTTACCCCATAGGGGGAAACCGGTTGGGGAAGAATGCTTTCAGATGTCGGTAGGGCTTCGGCATTACCATAAACTGAAGAGCTGGAAGCGTAGACTAATCGGGTGAGATGTTTGGCATCTTTGGCGGCTTCGAGTAAGATTTGGGTAGCATTAATATTGCGCTCGGTATAATCCCGAAAACCATCCCCCCAACTGGCACGAACTCCAGCTTGTGCTGCCTGATGATAGACTACCTCTACATCAGTTAGGAGCGGACGCCAATCCAAGGTCTGAATATCACTTTCGATTAACTCAAAAGCGGGATGGTCTTTAAAATTTTGAATATTCCGGCGTTTTAGCTTGGGATCGTAATAATCGTTAAATTGATCAATACCAATCACTCGATCACCTTGATTCAAAAGGGTTTCTACTAGGTGAGAACCGACAAAACCCGCAGCACCCGTAACGATATTAATAGCCATAAAATTTAAGATTTAAAACTATTGGTTAAGCTTTCGTCAGACTAGTTTATTTTTGAATGTATATTAAATCTAGTCTGGCACACTATATTAAATTGTGAGGATTTTTTTTTCGGTAAAAATGGCTTCAATACTTTGGTAAGCTCATAGAATAAGATAGACTATTCAGCACAGAGTGTAGAAAAAACGTGAAGATTTTGGTAATTGGCAATGGGGGAAGGGAGTACGCCCTGGCCTGGAAACTACTGCAATCTCAAAGTATTGAGCAGGTGATATGTGTTCCTGGTAATGGTGGCACCGCTACACTAACAGGTTGCCAAAATCTTTTATTAAACGTTCAAGATTTTGATGGAATTGCTGAGTTTGCTCTGGTTAACGATATAGCTCTAGTGGTGGTTGGTCCAGAACTCCCACTGTCTTTAGGTATTACAGACTATCTCCAAAGTAAACATATCCCTGTATTTGGTCCGACCCAGGAGGGAGCGCAAATTGAGTCGAGTAAGTCTTGGGCCAAGGATTTGATGGAGTCGGCTGGTGTTCCTACCCCAAGTTTTGCTGTGTTTACCGAACCAGAACCAGCATTGGCTTATGTCAAAACCCAGGTAGCACCAATTGTGGTCAAAGCCGATGGCTTAGCAGCGGGTAAAGGGGTAACTGTTGCGGCTACCATAGACGAAGCACAAACGGCTGTGCAGTCACTCTTTCAGAATGGGTTTGAGACGGTAGTGATTGAAGAGTGTGTCACCGGTCAAGAAGTTTCGGTTTTGGCTGTTACGGATGGCTTGACGGTTCGTCCTTTACTACCAGCTCAGGACCATAAGCGAATTGGGGAAGGGGATACCGGTCCGAATACCGGAGGGATGGGAGCTTATGCTCCTGCACCGATTGTTACCCCAGAGCTAAACACACGGATTGAAAAGGAAATTCTTAATCCTACCCTTGAGGCTTTAAAGGTCAGGGGAATTGATTATCGGGGGGTTCTCTATGCAGGATTGATGATTACTCCAGAAGGAAACCCAACGGTTCTGGAATTTAATTGTCGCTTTGGGGATCCAGAAACTCAAGCTATCCTACCGTTGCTAGAAACTCCCCTAGATCAGTTGCTTCTGGCTTGTACCCAACAGCGACTGGCGCAATTACCAACTCTTACTTGGAAACAAGGGGCTGCTGCTTGTGTCATTGCTGCCTCGAAGGGGTATCCGGGAGCTTACGAAAAGGGTAAGGTAATTACTGGTATCGAACAAGCTCAGCAACAAGGAGCAGTAGTTTGCAGTGCTGGCACTACCCTGAAACAGCAGGAGCTAGTTACCAGTGGTGGTCGGGTTTTGGGGGTTACCGGAACGGGTGTTACAATAGCGCAAGCTTTATCAGTTGCTTATAGCGCTATGGATTGTATCCAGTTTGAGGGGATGTATTACCGTCGGGACATTGGTTATCGGGTTTTGCAGGATGAAGGCTGACTTGTATTGGTTTAATTTATGCGATTAGCCCGAAGGGCTACGCTACGCGAACGCATTGCTGAGTTATTGCTGCCATTGATACCACCAACACCAGACCAGCAAAGCCCCCTCAACGGCTATTACCCATGGTGAACCCATCAAGCCATAGTGACATCGCACACTACCCTAAAACCAATGTTGACGTCGATATCGTCTGCTGGGATATAGCTAAAGCGGCAAGCAGAGCGGCATATCCCAGGAATGATATCCCAGGAACCACCACGCAAAAGCCGGGAATGATGATCATACTCATTGATACTATTTAGCCAAGCACTACCATCAACCGGAGCGCTTAGGTAGTTTGGGTACCAATGGTCAGTACACCACTCCCAAACATTCCCATGCATGTCATACAAACCAAAGGAATTGGCTACACTAAAGCTACCTACACGAGTCGTTTGTTTTCGATATACCCCTTCTGGCTCACAGCTGTATCTACAGTTGCCATCGTAATTGGCCACATCGGTGGTAATGGTTTCACCGAAGTGGAATGGGGTACTGGTACCAGCCCTACAGGCATATTCCCATTCCGCCTCAGTCGGAAGCCTATAGTTTCGTCCAGTCAGCCTAGATAGTATAGCACAAAATTTCATCGCCTCATACCAAGATACCTTTTCCACTGGCAGAGTATCGCCTTTGAACTTAGAGGGCTGGGGGTTTAGGGAAGGGGAGACTTGGAATAAAGTTGCTACAGTCCGCCACTGGGCCTGGGTAACCGTAAACTTTCCCATGAAGAAGGGACAGACTCTGACCCAATGCTGTGGACTTTCATCGTCGCTATGTCCCTTCTCAGTTTCTGGTGAACCCATGAGGAATCTTCCCCCAGGGATGTAGACCATATCTAGCCCTAAACCATTGCCTAAGTATTCTGTGAAATATTGGGCTTGGTGACGGCGGCGCTTTTTAATGTCACCGTATTTATCTAGAGTTACCACATCGAAGTCAAAAGAGTTTAGGGTCACTCCCTCGACTGGTGAGGGGTCGGAGTTTTGGAATTGGTTAAAAAATCCAGCTACAGCTATTCCTAAACTGCCAAACCCCCCCACTTGACTTGATTGCAGTCTATTAACAGTAGAATCATCTGGTTTGTGGGATGGCCGTGAAGGATTAAGTTTGGAGTTGATTGCTTGTAACTTTTCCAAAAGAACCTGAGTATCCTTAGGACGTTGATAAACTCGCACCATCAGACTATCAATAAAATCCCCTAACTCCGAAGAAATCTGTGGTGCATGGGATCGCCACATCAAGATATCATTGCCAGCATCATACAAATCTGAGGGTTCTTGCCCTGTCAGCAAATAAACAAATGTCCGTCCTAAAGCGTAGAAATCCGATTGGGGTACCGCTTGACCATGGATTTGTTCTAGGGGAGTATACCCAGGGGAAATCATACTGGTAACATTCCCAGCAGATTGTTTTACCATATAGGTTTCGGTAACTTGGCGTGCTGTGCCAAAATCAATTAATACTAGTTGTCCATCTGGACGCAGGATAATATTGGACGGTTTGATATCCCGATGGAAAAAGTTTTCCTGATGAACTGCTTGGAGAATATCAACTATTTGAAATAACCAATCCAAGGCTAATTTTTCATCAATGGGGCGATTTCCTCGCTTTTCTTGATACTCCTCTAAATTCAGCCCAGAGATTTTTTCCATGACCAAACAGTATAGGGGGGTTTGGTGGTTTCTGGGAAAGAAGGTAAAATTTTCTTCTCCTTTAGGAATACCTGGGTGATTGAGCTGAGTCAGAACTCTGGCTTCTTGCTCAAAAAGTTCCACAGCTTTCGGTTCATCGTTAATCAAAATTTTGAGAACCTTGGCAATTCCCTTGTCAGTCACCTCATAGATTTTTCCAAAGCCACCTTCTCCGAGTAACCGGCTGACCTGATAACGTCCCGCCAGCAATAACTCAGAACCGCAGCTTGAGCAGAATAGATCCGTATCAGGGTTACCGGGCTGAGGACACTCAGGATTTATGCACAGGCTCATTGGGGTCAAAGATGGGTCGATCTACTTGAAAGTTTAGCTTGAAGTCTGTTAAGTAGAAGTTTGAAGTACAAATGTGTTCGCGTAGCGTGGCCTAAGCGGTATCAATAGCGGTATCAATACAGTGCGATCGCACTCCCATCCAATTCCTGATGAACCCTATATATAAAAACAATAGCGATATACCTATCCTAGCAATGCTTTAGGTCTAGGATAGACAATGAGTGATTGGGTGGTGGGGAGAAATTCAGCACTCAAGTATATACTAGACACTGAAGTTCTCAAAAAATCTTCATAAAGAAACTTATACCCACTGATACCAGCGGTATCGATGGTCTCAATCATAACCTTCATGGGAAAATATGAATCCAGGAATTGACCTCCAAAGCAGTTTTATTCAATCGCTGAGTGATTTAGGCATCCCCGCTGGTGCAGCTAAAGCCATTTGGATGCCATTACCCCTATTTCTAATGATTACCGTTGCCACCGTAGGGGTTTTGGTAGTGGTCTGGTTAGAACGAAAAATTTCTGCTGCTGCTCAACAGCGCATTGGTCCAGAATACGCTGGACCTTTAGGGGTACTCCAGCCTGTAGCAGATGGCATCAAACTCGTCTTCAAAGAAGATGTTATTCCAGCCAAATCTGACTCTTTATTGTTCACCCTCGGACCAATCCTGGTTGTGCTGCCGGTATTTATCTCCTACCTGATTGTACCGTTTGGACAAAACTTGGTAATTACCAATGTGGGCACAGGGATATTCCTGTGGATTGCCCTGTCGAGCATTCAGCCAATTGGTCTGTTAATGTCTGGCTACGCCTCTAATAATAAGTATTCCTTACTTGGAGGCTTAAGAGCTGCAGCTCAGTCTATCAGTTATGAGATTCCTCTAGCATTAGCAGTGCTAGCTGTTGTCATGATGTCCAACAGCCTCAGCACCATTGATATCGTTGATCAGCAATCGGGATACGGCATTCTGGGTTGGAATGTTTGGCGTCAACCAGTGGGTTTCCTAATTTTTTGGATTTCGGCCTTGGCAGAATGCGAGCGACTCCCCTTTGACTTACCCGAAGCAGAAGAAGAACTGGTGGCTGGGTATCAGACAGAATACGCTGGGATGAAATTTGGTTTGTTCTATGTCGGTTCCTACGTCAATCTCGTGTTGTCTGCCTTGCTCGTAGCAGTGCTCTATCTGGGTGGGTGGGAGTTCCCTATTCCTCTCGATAAGCTCGCGGGCTGGCTAGGGGTGAGTGAAACCAGTTCCTGGTTGCAAGTGATTACTGCTTCTTTAGGGATTACCATGACCCTGCTAAAGGCTTACTTCCTGATATTTACAGCTATTCTGTTACGCTGGACACTGCCCCGGGTTCGGATTGACCAATTGCTTAACTTAGGGTGGAAGTTTCTACTACCAGTAGCTTTGGTAAATCTTCTATTAACTGCTGCTCTTAAATTGGCATTTCCAATTGCCTTTGGTGGTTAGTTACTCGTTATATCAAGTCCGTTTACTGGCTACTTTTTTAGTAAACGTTAAGAACTAAAAAGTAACGAAAAAACGATAGTAATAAGTAGTAAAACGGACAGGATATAATGAAAAAGAAGGACATAATTTAGGACTCATAAATCAGTACTACAATACTCAGCCATACAATCAAGAGAGAGACACTAAACTATTATTATGCTGAAGTTCCTCAAACAGGTTGGCGACTACGCTAAAGAAACTGTTCAAGCTGCTCGCTACATTGGTCAAGGGATATCGGTGACGTTTGATCACATGCAACGGCGTCCAATTACAGTACAATACCCTTACGAAAAACTAATCCCCTCTGAGCGCTATCGCGGTCGGATTCATTTTGAATTTGATAAGTGTATTGCCTGCGAAGTCTGTGTGCGTGTTTGTCCGATTAATTTGCCAGTGGTAGATTACGAATTTGATAAAGCCACTAAGAAGAAAAATCTCAAACACTACAGTATAGATTTCGGAGTTTGTATTTTCTGTGCTAACTGCATTGAATACTGCCCCACTAACTGTCTATCAGCGACGGAAGAGTATGAAATTTCTACCTACGACCGTCATGAGTTGAACTATGATAATGTAGCCCTGGGACGCCTCCCCTATAAAGTTACTCAAGACCCGATGGTAACTCCTCTACGGGAATTGGCTTATCTACCGAAGGGGGTTATGGATCCTCATGATTTGCCAGCAGGTTCTCAACGGGCTGGTATGCGTCCAGAGGAAATTCTCGATCAAATGGAATCAAAGGAAGAAGACGTTAAGAGTTAGTTGTTAGTCATTGGTCTTTTCAGTGACTGTTGACTGTGACCAATGACTTATCACTAATAACGATTAGGCAAAAATATATCATGAGGAGATAAGTTAAGCATGAATCTAGCGGAAGGGGTTCAGTTAATTTCTGTTGCCATACTATCGGTGATGATGATTGGGGCGGCTTTAGGGGTTGTCCTTCTTTCCAACATTGTATACTCAGCGTTTTTACTGGCTGGTGTTTTTATCGGTATTTCTGGATTGTATATTCTGCTAAATGCTGACTTTGTAGCAGCAGCACAGATATTAGTCTATGTTGGGGCGGTTAATGTCCTAATTTTATTTGCCATCATGTTGGTGAATAAGCGAGAGGATTTTACACCAATGACTAAGCGCTGGGTGCGCACTGGGTCAACGGCTATAGTCTGTATTGGTTTGTTTGCGCTTCTGAGTACAATGGTTTTGGTAACGTCATGGTCAGTTGAAATTGCTCCAACTATGGTTGTTACTAATACTGCTGTGGAGATTGGTCAGCATTTTTTCAGTGACTTTTTATTGCCGTTTGAGCTAGCTTCTGTACTTTTGTTAATGGCAATGGTAGGGGCAATTATCATAGCTCGTCGGGATTATATTCCTGAGGAATTGGTTTCGAGAGACCAGGAAATTGCTACAGCTTTGACTTTGCCTGAACGTCCTCGGGAGCTTGCTTCTGTGCCAGGGGATTCTAAATAAGACAAGAGTTTAGTATTTGTTAGTGTTTGGTTGACGGTTGACAGTCAACGCTCAATGGGAAACAACCAACCACTAATTACCCATTGAAAAACTACTATTCCCTACATAAAACATCATAATTTATGGAACTTCAACTCCAATACTTTTTACTACTTGCTGCTGCTTTGTTTTGCATTGGTATTTATGGTCTAGTAACTAGCCGCAATGCCGTGCGAGTGCTGATGTCTATTGAGCTAATGCTGAATGCGGTCAACCTGAATTTAATGGGGTTCTCTAATTTTATGGACTCAGCAGGGATTAAGGGTCAAGTGTTTACTGTTTTTGTAATTACGGTAGCAGCTGCAGAAGCAGCGGTAGGTTTAGCTATTGTGCTGTCGATATATCGTAATCGGGATACGGTGGATATGGAACAATTTAATCTGCTGAAGTGGTAGATTCAAGAAAAGCTAAATAGAATATGGCGTTGCTCAATTGTGGCATGATTGAGGGTAAGTGTTAACTGCTAAATGGTAACTGACCCAACTAGACTTGATATTATTCCTTAGATCAGCAACGCCAAAATCTAGCACTCCTCAATCAGCTGACTTGTTATAGTTAACCAATCAAGTTTTAGTTAACTTGAGATAAAGTGTGATCATAGACGGGAGTTGACAACTGACTGCTTAGCAAAAACTCAAAGATTAGTTGATTTTGTAAACTGGCTTGATAATCTGGTGTGACTATTTCGGTGAACTCATAAAATAAAAACGAATTATGGTACCCCTAAGAGACGAAAACCCAATCACAATCACGCCATATATTACTATACTTCTGATTATTATTAATATTTTAGTATTTATATATGAACTTAGCTTAAATAAACCAGAACTAGACACGTTTTTTAGGCTTTATGCTGTGGTACCTAAGGAGTTAACCGCTAGCTTCGAGGGTTTTTCTGTGGGCCAGCCTGTGCCAGAACCATTGACTCTGATCACATCCCAATTTCTCCATGCTGGCTTTCTTCATGTTGGGTCCAATATGTTATTTTTGTGGATTTTTGGTAACAATATTGAAGAAAAACTTGGGGGGATTAAGTTTTTAATTTTTTATCTCACTTGTGGGGCTTTAGCAGCCTTAGCTCAATGGTTTTTTTCAGCTCTATCTCCTATCCCTGCTTTAGGAGCTAGTGGAGCAATTGCTGGAGTGATGGGTGCCTATATTCTAAGGTTTCCTAATGCTAAAATCCTGACTCTAGTGCCCCTATTTTTCATATTTTTCGTAGCTAGGATACCAGCTGTATTTTATCTAGGGTTTTGGTTTCTACAGCAAGCGTTTAATGGCATAGCTAGTCTGGGAGCCCAGGCTCAAGTGGGAATGGAGGGGGGAGGAATTGCTTACTGGGCTCATGCTGGTGGATTTGTGTTCGGAGCTATCCTTGGTCCAATCTTAGGTTTATTTGATGATTAGTGATTGGTGGGGACGCTGTTAATTTTTTTACCAAGATTGTCAAATATGTGTTGAAAATAACATATTTTAGAATAAAATGTAGAATCTGGGGATAAAATACATTACCCCTTTCTTG
Organism: Moorena sp.; assembly: GCF_982860115.1. Classification (NCBI taxonomy): domain Bacteria; kingdom Bacillati; phylum Cyanobacteriota; class Cyanophyceae; order Coleofasciculales; family Coleofasciculaceae; genus Moorena; species Moorena sp. The sequence goes on along the minus strand of NZ_CEYLVT010000087.1, from coordinate 5,524 downwards.
GATTCCAGGTAAGAAGCCTTTTCTAAATGAGCGCGAGAACACTGTTTGACAAAGTTTGGGATTTACATAGTGTTGGCACGTTGCCTTCGGGTCAGACTCAACTATTGATTGGTTTACACTTAATTCATGAGGTTACTAGTCCCCAAGCCTTTGCGATGCTGCGGGAACGGGGATTGAAGGTGCTGTTTCCGGAACGAACTGTGGCAACGGTAGACCATATTGTTCCGACAGAAGACCAAGCTCGTCCGTTTGCTGATGTCTTGGCAGAGGAGATGATGCAAGCGTTGGAAAACAGTAGTAAGGAGTTTGGGATTCGATTTTATAATATCGGCTCTGGAAATCAGGGCATTGTCCATGTGATTGCTCCGGAACAAGGGTTGACTCAGCCAGGCATGACGGTGGCTTGCGGGGATTCCCATACTTCGACTCATGGTGCGTTTGGTGCGATCGCATTTGGAATTGGTACCTCTCAAGTGCGTGATGTCTTAGCTTCCCAAACCTTGGCATTGTCTAAGCTTAAGGTTCGCAAAATTGAGGTGAATGGTAGTTTACCCCCAGGGGTTTACCCGAAAGATGTGATCTTACACATCATCCGTAAATTAGGGGTCAAAGGTGGCGTTGGCTATGCCTATGAATATGCTGGTACTACTTTTGAACAGATGTCGATGGAAGGACGGATGACTGTGTGTAATATGTCCATCGAGGGGGGCGCTCGGTGTGGCTATATTAACCCGGATCAGGTAACCTTTGACTATCTTAAGGGGAAAGATTTTGCTCCCAAGGGCGCAGATTGGGATCAGGCGGTGGCTTGGTGGAACAGTATCCGGTCCGATGACGATGCCGTGTATGATGATGTGGTTAAATTTGAAGCGGCAGACATTGCGCCTACAGTGACCTGGGGAATTACACCAGGTCAAGGAATTGCGGTTAATGAAACCATTCCGATACCGGAGAGTTTGCCAGAAACGGAAAGAGCGATCGCACAACAAGCCTATGAGTACATGCAGCTAACTCCAGGCACAGAGATTCAAGGCACAAAGGTGGATGTGTGTTTTATCGGTAGCTGCACCAATGGTAGACTGACTGACCTGCGAGAAGCCGCTAAATTTGCTCAAGGTCATCATGTGGCTGAGGGAGTCAAAGCTTTTGTGGTTCCAGGTTCGGAACGGGTCAAGCAAGAAGCGGAAGCAGAAGGACTCGATCAAGTCTTTGTGGAGGCTGGGTTTGAGTGGCGAGAGCCCGGATGCTCGATGTGTTTGGCAATGAATCCGGACAAACTCCAAGGGAGTCAGATTAGTGCTTCCTCTTCTAACCGTAATTTTAAAGGTCGTCAGGGGTCTTCCACAGGACGGACGTTGTTGATGAGTCCAGCAATGGTTGTAGCCGCAGCGGTTAAAGGGGCAGTGGCTGATGTTCGGGAGTTGATGGTATAGGAGCAGGTCTGATGAGTAGTGAAGTAAAGATGATTACCGGAACAGGAATTCCTGTAGTAGGGAATGATATCGACACCGACCGGATTATCCCAGCTCGATTTTTGCGCTGTGTGACCTTTGATGGTCTCGGACAACAGGTGTTTATTGATGACCGCGCTCAAGCTAACGGACAACATCCCTTTGACCAACCCCAGTATCAAGGTGCAACGGTTTTAGTAGTAAATGGTAACTTTGGCTGTGGCTCTTCACGGGAACATGCCCCTCAAGCGATCGCAAGATGGGGGATTCAAGGGATTGTCGGAGAGAGTTTTGCCGAAATCTTTTTTGGTAACTGCTTGGCGATGGGGCTTCCCTGTGTCACAGCTGACTCAGAAACCGTGAAGCAATTACAAACAAGCCTCCATCAGAATCCTGAAATCCCGATGACCTTGGATTTGGAAGAGATGCAAGTCTATTGTGGTGAGTTGCAGGCTTCTGTGTTTATGGACGATGGACCAAGAAACATGCTGCTGACTGGGACTTGGGATACTTGTGGACAACTGGTTGCTCAAGTAGAAGCGGTTCGGGGGACAGCCGCTAGGTTGCCTTATATGGATTGGGGAGTTGTTTCTTAAGCAAAGGGAACAGGGAATAGCGATGGAGCGCGGTCATGGGGGTTTCCCCCAAGACCGCGCTCCATCAAGACGCGAGTAGGTAATAAGGTTTTAGGTTTAAGAATGAAAAAAAGCTTGAGGCTAGCTGCGGTTTTGTATATACTCACCTGTTGTGTGGCTTCTGGTTTAGAATCTCAAGCTACTGTTGAGTCAGAATTTCGTCAACTAGGCCATAAACGATTAATTAATACCAAATTAATTACTAGCACTATATCCGAATCATTAAACGATCGGGCTGAGTCACTGATGATAGCCCAATTTCCCCTGCCAGAAATTAGTGACCCAGCAGATAAAAAGCGTTTCGACCAGGTGATGGAGTATGCGATCGCAAACCACTTGTCTGAGCGTCTGCTCCCAGATATCATGCAAGCGATCGCACAGCAATTTCTGGGCGCAAGCTACAAAGCTCACTTATTAGACCAAGCTAGCCAAGAAACCCTAGTTATCACTCTCAATAAATTTGACTGCGTCCTTTTTGTCGAAACCATCCTAGCCCTAGCGCGAGGGATAGCCGTAAAGGATTATTCTCAGCAGACCTTTGTCAATCACCTTCGTGACCAGCGTTATGGGGATGGTAATCTCAATGGCTATTGCAGCCGATTACACTATTTTTCTCAATGGATTGATGACAATCAGAGAAGGGGCACAGTTAAAAACATAGCGCTAGATTTAGGAGGAGTATCCCGCCAGAAAACCCTCAACTACATGAGTAAACACAGGGGTAAGTACCCATCTTTGGTCAGGTATGAATCAAATTACCAGTGTATTGTAGCCATGGAAGCTAATCTGAAGCAGACAACTGTTAATTTCATTCCCCATGATCAGATTAGGAAAGCCTACAATCAACTGCAACCAGGGGATATTATTGGCATTGCTACTACTATTCCTGGTCTAGATGTCACCCACACTGGGTTAGTGTATCGTACTGCTGACGGGAATATCGGTTTTATTCATGCATCACCTGCTGGTAGAGTCACCATTGCCCGTGATTTACAACGGTATGCCAGACATGTTAGACATTCCCTTGGGATTGTAGTTGCTCGACCGGTTGATCCTGGTTTTTGATCCAGGTGTTCCGGTCTGTTTGTCATTGCCGCATTATCTGAGATACTCTTAAACTGTCATAAACCGGAAGAAAACCGGATAAAACGCTCAAGGTGCAATTTATTGTTGCCTGAGTGAGGGGTGGTCATACAGTAATTGGAGTTGAACCTTCCACCCATCTGTCTAGGCGTTCCTCACATCTCGATGAGGAGTTGCTTGAAAGCCTGGTTCTTAGTATGTTTAGAGTCAAGCCATTCAAGCTCAACCGCATCTACCAAGTCCAGCCCCCATCCTTCCAACCAACGCGCGGTACGACGCAACAAAACTGCCTGAACCTCGGCTCTACTCATGTACCGGGTAATTTCCTTGTCCATACCGCGAGCAAGGATGTTTTTGGCAGCATTATGGTCAGCCTGCAATACGACCCCATCAAACCTGGTAAAATTGTCCCCGCTCCTTTTCCCTAATAGAGTTCCAGTTACGGAGTCAATTTGCGACGTATAGCTAGGTTGAACTTCTGTCACAACCGATCCAGTCCAATCAGCCCATTTTTGCAAAGAATCCCGTATCTCTCCTTTCATCCAGCTATTCAGTTTGCGAGAGACGGCTTTAGATTGGCGCTTATTTTGTATCGGTTGTGTTAAATCTTCAGCAAAAACCTTTACAGATTCTCCAATAAAAAGAGACTTAGAGGCTGCTCCTATTATTGCCTTTATTTCTGCCTGATTCTTCTTGTAACGGCGATTCTCTGTCTTTCTAGTTAGGTTGTTTTCAAGTATTCGAGCCGATTTAGCTGGATCTATTTTTTCTAATTTCCTATGAAGTGCCCAAAGCTTCCCTCTATTGCGGTTCTTAACACATATGCGATCAGACTTATTGGTAGTTGCTTTTCCTAACCCTTTCCCGTGAGCATTTCCATCTGAATCATAGAAAGCCTCTGTATACCCTTTATCTACTCCAATACTCCGGCGCTCAGAAGGAATCTCTACTGTTCCATGATCCACTAAAAAGTGAATCTCAAATCTTTGCAAGATTTGGTTAAAGATCAGTCTAATTTGTCCTTTTATTTTTCGATTAGACTTAACAACTACTTTGTTTCTCTTCCTCTTTATCAGCCCAGCTAGCTCTAGTTGATAAGTATTGCGAGAAATTCTTTTGCATTTGTAACCTTCTTGCTGGTAAACTATCTGGTTCTTAATCCAAGAATGCCCACGTTGATATCCCTTTCTGACAAGTCTATGCAAGAGAGAGTTGTCCAAGAAGGCCAAAGTTCTAAGTTGCTTGCAAAGCTCCTTGCGTTTGCCCTGGTTCTCCTTCCCAGGGAACCTTTTGTAGATCTTCTTTATTGTTGCATCTATGCAAGCTGCCTGTTGTGCTGTAATGGCCTTGGCTATATCATTGATAGTCCAATCCATTAATTTAGCGGGGAGCCCTAAGCTGCCGGGAGTCCTAAAACTCTTTACTTCCGGGATAGCCTTTTTCCAGTCCAGTCCCCAATAGTTAATACTTCCTAGTTTGTTGTAAGACTCAGATCTGACGATACCCAATTTCCTCATAGTAGATAGTAGCTCAGCTTCAACCGACTCAGTCATCCCTATTACGGGGACAACCTGAGTTGATATTTTTTTCGTTACTCCTACTTTCTTGGGCATCGTCATCTTTCACTTGGCACGTGTCTAGTATATAATATTTTGTCGGAATTGTCCATTTTATTGACAGTAGTTTTAATCTCTTTCTCGTAGCGACGAAGAAAGTAGAGCTTAGAGCTAAAGCAGTGCATTATGGACATAAAATCATCCATTAACTCCTGCTGGGGAGACTTATAGGTGTTATTTAGGACTACAATCTGGCACTTGTGCAAGGAGCAAAACCATTCTATAAAATCAAAGCCAAACCGACACAACCTATCCTTGTGAGCTACTACTATTGTCTTGATCTCGGACTTTGCAACTCTTTCCATCAATCCAATGAATTTACGTCGCTTGAAGTTTAACCCAGACCCGTACTCTGAATAACACCGACAATTAGGATAGTTACGGCCTAAGTATTCAACCTGAGAGGTTAAATCGTCAGATTGAGATCTAGTTGACACTCTGGCATAGAGAACTACAGAACGAGAATCTTCTCCGTCTATCAATCGCTCAATAGAGCTTGCTAGATAACGACGATGCCCGCCAGGTGATCTAATACATTCAATCTTCCCTGCTTCTGCCCACCTAGCCAAAGTCCTGGTATTGTAACCATACTTCTCCTGAGCTTCGATCGGAGTCAAATACATAAAATGTCCGTTTAATACTGTATTATGCTATTTTATAGCACTTTTAGGTGGTCTAATTGCACTGGGGGGGCGACATGAGAGCTAAAAAGTAGACTGTATAAGCTTCATAGCTCTCA
>NZ_CEYLVT010000086.1:0-28357 GCF_982860115.1 Moorena sp. | reverse complement strand
CTCAATTCTCAATTCTCAATTCTCAATTCTCAATTCTCAATTCTCAATTCTCAATTCTCAATTCTCAATTCTCAATTCTCAATTACCTATTACCTATTACCTAGAAAAAGGGTAAAAAGGCGGTAAGCATTCAGCCGTCAGCCGTCAGTGGTCAGTAGTCAGTGGTCAGTGGTCAGTGGTCAGTGGTCAGCCGTTGGCCAATGGCCACTCAAGTAGCGTGGGCGTAGCGCATAAGTTGAAAGCTGAAAGCTGATAGCACCTCAAGTAGCGTGGGCGTAGCGCATAAGCTGAAAGCTGATAGCACCTCAAGTAGCGTGGGCGTAGCGCATAAGCTGATAGCTGATAGCTGAATGCTTACAAAAGGCGAAAGGGCAAAAAAGAGTCCACGCCTAGGAACACACTACCCGGAAACCGATGTCGTGTGCCGAGTTGGACTGTTCTGCTTCGTAGCGAGAGGCACAGCTGCACTGACCAGATCTTTTTAACCAAGAGCCACCGCACATCATCCGATGACTATCATCCTCATCATCACTTGACCCGGGTTTAACACAATACTCCCATACATTACCTAGTATATCATACAATTCCCATTTATTCGGTTTTTTTTGTCCTACTGGATGAGTTTTTCCACCAGAATTACTATTGTACCAAGCATATTCTTCCAGATTTTCATGGCTGTTGCCATAGTAATATGTTGTTGTCGTCCCTGCTCGACAGGCATATTCCCATTCCTCCTCATTGGGCAAACGGAATGTTCGACTACCGAGTTTATTTGCAAAGTGTTCATTGAGTACCTGACAAAATTTTTGAGCTTGATCGTATGTTACCTTCTCAACGGGTAGGTTATCGCCCTGAAAAGCGGGTGTGACTTCACCACTAATAGTAGTCGTGGATGATGGGTAACTAGCAACGGTTTTCCACTGCCTCTGAGTTACTGGAAATTTTCCCATCCAGAACTCTTTTACTTTTACAGGATTACTATTACTAATTCCGCCATGCGATTGACCTTTGGTCACGCTACGCGATTGACCTTTGGTCACGCTACGCGAACGCACTTGCTCAAGACTTGATTCAACGAACCACTCAGGAGATAGACAATGAAAGACAAAAGCGAGAACTTCTACAATTAATAGAGACCATACTGGTGTATAAGTTACCCAAACTCTGTCCCACGGAGATAGACCAGATTTAGTACAAATGTTCTGCATAAGTGACATCCTCCCTGATTATATCCTTATATCCTTCCCCTAAAGCCCTTATGTGCCCAGATGTTTCTATCCCTCAACCAGACCTCAGTAGCAATGGTTCAAACTCCCAGACCATGACTAATGTGAGTGGGTCAGTCTCACCAGTGGTAAACTCAATTCCGCCATTGTTAGGAGCTTCTTTAGTAGAGTTAACCAGCTGGATACAACAACAGGGACAACCCGCTTATCGAGGGCGTCAGTTACACAGATGGATTTATGAAAAAGGAGTGCGATCGCTTTCTGAAATTTCCGTCTTTCCTAAACAGTGGCGTAACACCCTCGCCGATGTCCCCATTGGTCGCTCAACCTTACACTACCGCTTAGAAGCAAAGGATGGTACGGTAAAATACCTGCTCCAGTTATCAGATGGTCAAATTATTGAAACTGTGGGTATTCCCACACCAAAGCGTCTGACCGTTTGTGTCTCTTCCCAGGTCGGTTGTCCCATGGCTTGTGACTTCTGTGCTACTGGTAAAGGCGGATTCACTCGCAATCTGGCTCGCCATGAAATTGTCGATCAGGTTTTAACAGTGAGGGAAGATTTTCAACAACGAGTCAGCAATGTGGTGTTTATGGGTATGGGAGAGCCCTTGCTGAATACCGAAGCTGTGGTAGGTGCAGTCAAGTCTCTTAATCAGGACCTGGGGATTGGAGCGCGATCGCTTACTATTTCAACAGTTGGTATTCCCGGTCGTATCCGCCAACTGGCTGAGCATCAACTACAAGTTACCCTTGCTGTCAGTCTACACGCCTCAAATCAGCAGCTACGGGAGCAACTGATTCCTAGTGCCAAGCACTATCCTCTCAAAGCACTATTAGATGAATGTCGAGACTATGTAAACTTAACAAGTCGCCGAGTCACCTTTGAATACATCCTTTTGGGTGGACTGAATGACTCTCAAAAACATGCTGTTGAGTTGGCTAAGAACCTGAGGGGGTTTCAGAGTCATGTCAATTTGATTCCCTACAATCCCATTAGTGAAGTAGATTACCAGCGCCCTAGTTATCGCAGGATTCAAGCCTTTGTTGAAGCTCTCAAGCAGCAACACATTGCTGTCAGTGTACGCCATTCCCGTGGTCTTGACAAAGACGCCGCTTGTGGACAACTTAGAGCATCTAGGAGTAATTAGAAGTAGAGAAGTAGTGTTTTGTGGAAGTGAAAAAAAAACAGAAGGGAGGTTTTACTTACCCTTCTGTTAAAAACCTACCCTTGTGAGTTCACCCCCTCACCCCCTTATTGCTTATGCACTAGAAGCATAGATGCCAGGGGCATAAGCCTCAACCACCCTGCCAGTGCGAGAGCAGTTAATCATTAAATAATCACAGACCGGGCATTGAGTCTGGGTTAGGTGAGTGTTTTGACAATAAATCCTTTGAGCACTACTGCCACAATTAGGACAGTAAACGTTCTGTGTTATCTGCATGTTAAACCTTGTTTAATTTAGTCAGTTATTAAAAAGCGATGCAGCGCCGCCAAAGGGGGTTTCCCCCATGAGCGACTGCATCAAGAAATGACTGCCTCTAACAAGCACCGACCCTGGTTCAACCATCTACTAGTAGCGGACCGCAAGCTGATGGATGATGTAAGCTTTTCATTGGTTTTGAATGGTAGCTTTACTTTATTTGTGCCGTCTTGTACTAGTTAGATATGACCACTCAACTGATTAATCTGGAGGCAGTAATCGTTAATCTTTCCTTAACTATTGTATTTAAGTCTTATTTTTTTGGTAATTTATTTAACAATACTTAGCAATATGGTTTGCATTTGTTAATCTTTTTAAGAGATTGGCACTCCAAGACTAAGTAATTTTTATTAAAAATTAGCTTATCTGCTATTGATCCCTGATTGATCCCTAATAATTTTATGTTTTGTTTTATACAAAACAATGATAATATTTACCGTAGACTAAACTAGTTTTATCACAAAAGATGTGAGATATGATACCTTACTTGGTTGATTACTTATCATATCCGAGATCGGGTAATTGGTCATTGATAGTTGACGATTCTTGAGCCATCTGTTAATTGAATTAAGCAATCCGTTGCCCCATCTTCAATTATGTGTAGCGAGCATAACTGAAATTGGGATAAATCAGGGTAATTACTGAAGCAATAGTATAGGGATTAGGCTAAACAATATAGACAGGTTTGATATAGCGCTACGCTTAGCGTGAGAAGTCAGAAGTGAGAAGAGCGAATGGGTTAACCGAACAAATGGGATTAATTTTCAGCGATATAGAAGACCCCCGTGAAGGATTTGAGATGTGCTTACCCTGAGTATTAATAGCAAACACAGTATCTTATCAATTCAATTTAAAATTATCAACTAATAATGAATATGAATAAACATTATATCTTTTTTACCAGACATACTGTACCTCAACCCAATGCGGCCTACTTAGTTCATGATGTCAATTCCGCCAATGCTGCTGCTAACCTTGGTTATTCTACTGTTTTAGTCTATCTTCACCCCCCAGAGAAATCCCTGAATCCCTTAGACTGGGTTTATCCCTTTCGGCTCCAACATCCACCGGAGAACCTGACCAAGTTTTACAGTATTCAAGATCAGCTCAAGGTGGCTCCCCTAGCTATGCCTTGGCCCATTGGTCAAATCCAAGGCAAACTGACTAGCCCCAGCACAATCGTTTGTCGTTACTATTTTCCAATTCATATTTTTCCCCATACTCAAATCTTACATACCTTGGATTGGAATTTAGTGAAAACAGCCATCAAGCATGGTGTACCAGTCATTTATGAGCGGGAACATTATGAAAAAAGTGACTATGATCAATCGATTGTCCAAAACCCACTTTTTCAAGTCGCAGTCACCGTGGCTGATAATATTCGGGACGATATGATTCGTAGGGGTATGCCCCCAGAAAAGATTATCAAACTCCATAGTGGCTTCAATCAGTCTTTTTTAGTAAGACAACCAGAACAAGCCTCTGAATGGCGCAAAAAACTTTTGCTGGATAACCGCCAAAAGTTAGTGGTCTATTCAGGAGGACTCTATCGCTTCAAAGGGGTCAACTTATTAGTTGATGTTGCTAAAGAATTACCACAGATTCAATTTGTCTTTGCTGGTGGCAATGAATCTCAAGTAGAGTCTTATCAACAGCTAGCGAGGGAAAAACAAGCTGACAATGTTACCTTCTTAGGTTATCTTACCCACCAGCAGCTTACCAGCTTACTCCAAGCCGCTGATGTGTTGGCTCATCCTCACTGTTCTGGTGAGGCGGCTAGCTTTACCTCTCCTCTGAAGCTCTTTGAGTATATGGCTTCAGGAACTCCGATTGTGGCAACGGAAATTCCTCCGTTGATGGAATTTAAATCATCGAATGCTATTGCTGGCTGGTGTGAACCGGATAACCCAGCTCAATTTACTCGTTGCCTCCAGCAGGTATTAGAAACCTATCCCAGAAACGTGAATGGTTATGCCGCTCAAATTAAGTGGGGGCGTCAGTTTTGTTGGGAAAATAGAATTGTCAAAATTCTCAGCAATGTAGCAGAATCTATACATCCTATATTATGTGATTAATAGGGTAACATTTAAGACATGATCACATGACAATGTCAGCCCCCCTCTCCTGATCATTTCATGTCTAATCTAAGGACTTTATTAAACACTTTTCACTTTGTCAAATATCAGTTAACTAGATAGACTCATGACAATGCCCAACTTTTTAATTATAGGTGCACCTAAGGCTGGAACTACCTCAATTTATCGATATCTAAAGCAGCATCCGCAAATCTACATGAGTCCTGCCAAGGAACCTAGGTTTTTTGCTTTTGAAGGGGAAACGTTAGATTTCCGTGGTTTGGGAGATGAAAAAGAAGCTGATTTCATTGTCACTGATATTGACGCCTATCGTAAACTTTTTAAAAAGGTAACTAATCAAGTAGCTATTGGTGAAGCATCTACAAGTTATCTCTACATTGCGAAATCTGTTGAACGCATAAAGTACTATATTCCTAAGGCGAAACTGATCGCCATTCTTCGAGATCCAGCAGAAAGAGCCTATTCCAACTATTTACATTTACTCAAGCAAGAGCGTGAGCCACTAACGGATTTTGCTGAGGCTCTTGCCCAAGAAGAGAAGCGCATTCAAAATAACTGGTGGTCCTTCTGGCACTATAAACACCAGGGACTTTACTATGTCCAAATGAAGCGTTATTATGAGGCCTTTGAAAAAAGCCAAATTAAGGTTTATCTATACGAAGATTTGAATAATAATCCTATAGGTATGCTGAAAGATATGTTGGGTTTTTTGCAGATAGACGATACCTTTACCCCAGATATATCTGAAAAAGTTAGGCAAGCTCCTCGCCTTCCCAAAAACAAAGCCTTGGAATCATTTTTGAACCAACCGCACCCAGTTAAATCCATTCTCAGTCCATTGCTTCCTACTAGCCTAAGGGATAAACTAGTTAATAAGATTAGATATTTAAATCGTGGGAAACCTAAGTTATCAACAGCAGTGCGGAAGCAATTGATTGAATTCTATCGTGAGGATATCCTCCAGCTTCAAGATGTGATTGGTCGGGATCTTTCCCAATGGCTAAAGTGTTGAACATTAAGTGAACAAGTAAGTTGACAATTATAAGTTGACAATTAAGTTAAGTAAGTTAAGCTGTAAGCATTCAGAAGTCAGCAGTCAGCCGTGAGCTAAAAGCTCACGCTGCGCGAACAGCTTATTTTATTCAAAAGCACCGATTGCGCTACTTGAGGTGCTGCGCGAACAGTAGCACCTCAAGTAGCGCATAGGCTGATAGCTGATAGCTGATAGCTGATAGCTGAATGCTTACGTTTAGCTTAAACTAAGCTGCTCAAATTATTATCAACTTCAACTTGATGAGTTAGGGAATTAAGCTATGTCCAAAACTATGGACAAAAAAGTTATCGGCATGATAAGTAGCTATCAGGCACTGAAACCCAGTCCTGTTGATTGGCTATGGAGGCAAACCCCTCATCCTTTGGGGGTTTGGAAAAATATTCAAATGATAGCTACTGCACCTCAACCGGATTTTTTACTGCTATACAACTTTAACGAATTTTCTGATAAAAAACGACCATTACCCAAATTTGGCAATTTTTTTGGGCTAGCTCACAAGCCCCCTGAGCCTAAGGTCACAGATCTCAAGACTCTCTTGCGGGGAGTGCCAAAAGAACGGATTATTTCTTTGGTGCGGGAACCTCCCTTTCCAGAACGGGAAGAGTTCCGAATTAATGAATATAAACAAGCTCAGGAATACTGTGGCTATGTATGTGGTCCTGATGATTTTGCGCCAATTCCTGACTATATGCCTGCTATTTCATACCACAACAATTCCTTTCGTGAATTGGATGAAATGGGAGCGCCAGAAAAAGTTCGTTCCTGTTGTTGGATTACCTCCGGTATTGCTCGTACGGCTAATCATCGTCAGCGTTTGGCGTTTTTGAAGCTGTTGAGGGACAGTGATCTAGAATTTGACGTGTATGGACGGGATTTGCCAGACTGGGTAAACGGATATGGAAAAGTAGGGAATAAGTGGAATGCGATGGCTCCTTATTACTACAGCCTGGCGATTGAAAACTATTCTGGTAATGATTGGTATGTGAGTGAAAAGTTGTGGGATGCTTTATTAGCGTGGTGTTTACCAATCTACTATGGTGGTTCTGCTGCTGATAAATTATTGCCTCCAGGAAGCTTTTTGAGACTGCCAAGTGAGGATGAAAAGGGCTTAGCTTACATTCAGGAAGTGACGGCTACACCGGATGCATGGCATGAGGCTCTAGATGCGATCGCAGAAGCACGTCAAATCATTTTACATGAGTTGAATTTACTCAACTTCTTGTCTAAGGTAGTGGAAAAACTGGGGTAAGTCTAGATGAGCACAGGAATTTATACATTAGCTAATGATGTGGTTTACAACCAACTGGTAGCACTGCTCAATAGCATAGAAGTTAATGCTGGGAAAGACACTCCAGTTTGTGTCATTGCTTACAATGATCAGTTAGACAAAGTCCGTCAAGACATTGCCACGCGAGATAATGTAACCTTGCTGGATAATCCAGAACTATTTGTCCGTTGGGAAGAGTTTTCCTACCGTGTCTGGGAAACTCACCCCTCAGCCTTACAAGAATGGCAGGCACAAGGCATGAAGACGAAATTCTATCGGGTTGGTGAAAATCATCGTTACTGTGCCTTTGATCCAGAGAGTCCATTTGAAAAATTTATCTATCTCGATGCTGACACTGTGCTGATGAATTCCTTAGATTTCGTCTTTAAGCAGTTAGATGAGAGTGATTTTGTGGTTTATGACTTTCAGTATAAAGACCCAGCACATATTTTTAACGTAGCCTCACCGAAGTTACTGGAAGTATTCGATGAATCCCAGATTAATTCAGAAATTTTCTGTTCTGGATTTTATGGGGCTAAGCGAGGATTATTTCCTGAAGAGCAGCGAGAATGGTTAGTTTCTCAATTAGCTAATGGGGAAGCAGAGGTTCTGTATAAGCGAGCGCCTAACCAATCTGTACTCAACTACATGAGGATGAGGTCTGGGTTATCGATCCATAATTTTGCTGTGAGTTTGCCTAAAGATAAAAGAACAGGCAATTCCGTAACATCTTCTCACTTTGACGTTCGGGATAATCTACTTTATGATCATGGGAATCGGCTGACTTATCTTCATTACATTGGAATCAAATCAAAAATTTTCAATCAACTGTGTGCTGGAGAGAATATTGACTTTCCCTACCGGGATATTTTCTTACATTATCGATATTATCATCAACCCGAAAAACGTCCTCAGTTTACTACTAAGGCTAAACCTTACAACCAGCCTCCTAGTTTAACCACTAAAGTATTCAAGAAGTTAGGATTGAGTCGTTGAGGCAGATTTTATGAATCGTGGAATTTACATCACTGCTAATGACCGGGTGATTGACCAGTCTATTGCGTTACTAAATAGTATCCGCTCTTATGATAGCGATACCCCAATTGTTTTGATTCCCTATGATGACAATTATCAAAAGGTGGCTCAAATTCTTAAAGAGTCCTATGGGGTAGAGATTTATCCAGATTTGGCGTTTATCGAACGCCTGTCTACTAAGCTACACGAAATTTTCGGGGAGGGATTTTTTGCTAGACCGAATCAGTTCCGGAAACAGGCTTGCTGGTTTGGAACCTTTGATGAATTTATTTATATCGATACTGATATCGTTGTTTTTGAGAAGATAGCAGATAATCTTGACTACTTAGCTGACCATGATTTTATTTGCTGTGATTACCAGCATGTCGGGGGAATCACCAATGTTTTCACCCCTAAAGTTATTGAAGATAAGATTTTTAGTGAAGCGGAACTGAAGGATATCTTTAATGGGGGGTTTTGGGGAGCCAAGAAAAATAAGATTAGTGAAGAAACTTTATATGAAACCTTTGCTGAGTGTGCGGCTCATCCCGAGTATTTTGACTTTTCCCAGAAAACCTCCGATCAGCCGATTATCAACTATATGATATTGAAGCAGATGCACCACCGATTTAATATTGTGCGTAGACCAGGGGGAGCTCCAGGAAACTGGGCAGGTAGTAAACAATTTCAAACCCAAGGAGTACGACTTATTGATCCAAATTTGAATCAACCCCTACAATATCTACACTGGGCTGGTATTCGTATTCAGCCTGGTTGTCCTTACTGGGATATCTGGAAACATTACCGCTATTTGAATGAACCTATGCCAGAGGATGAGTCTTTGCAGCCTAAAACTCAGAAGAGCTTATGGGAACAAATTACCAACAAATTACACAAATCACTGAAAAAGTAAAGCGGATTTAGTCCTAAAAAGGTTACAAAAAGGGTTAATGAAGTAGTGTAAGATGTCAGTTTGATGGTAAGTGACTTACAACTTCTTCTGTAAAGTCCGATGCCGGAGGAGCAGAAGATCTTGATTCGGTGCTGATTAAACCGAAATCTGACGATAAATACAGTACTAAGGTGAAGGTGATAGCTAAGATAAGTTTTTCCAACATTTTACACTCCTCTAGTCGCAACGTCATCTAGTAGTAGTAACGTTATTAAGTAGTTACCCCTATCTTCAGTATCCTGAATTTTTCGTGGATCGTGGGTGATCCTACGGTAATAGGGGTTGTGACAATTGTCATAACGTTAGGTGACGTAAATCATCGACAAAAAGTTTCTTTTGTGCGAATAGAAATAGGTAGAGAGTTGGTTCACTCACAGATGGGGTGATGGAGTGATAGGGGGATGGGTGATGGGGTGAAGTTAATTCAAGTTAATTCAAGTACGGGGAAGGATGTGGGAGATCTAATGATTTTGCTGCCAGTATAGTTGTGCCGAAATACTTTGTCCTAGTCATACTTTCTCAAGTTTGTGAGAAATCTCAGGATTGCTATAGTTAAGTTTTTGAGCCTCTAGCTGCAGCACTAACCCAATCGACTAAAAAGGTCAAAATCACGAAACAAAACAGCGTTACTACTACACTGCTATAGTCAAAGCTGCTCAATTGTTCGGTCAGCAACAGACCTAACCCACCAGCTCCTACTAATCCGACCATGACAGTCTCCCGAATGCAGACTTCCCAGCGATAGAGGATATAAGCTAGGAAACGGGGCAAGTTAATCGGCAGTATCCCATAGAGAAATAGCAGGGTTCCTGGAGTTCCCTGGGCTTTCAAGGCTTCTAAAGGAGGCTTTTCCAGGTTTTCATTGGTTTCTGTCATTAATCTGCCTAGAATACCGAGGTTGTTTAATCCCAGTGCGATCGCACCGGGTAAAATTCCAGGAAACAGGACAAACAGCGCTACTATTGCCCAAATCGGTGGGGGAATGGCTCGGCAAAAGAGTAGGACTATCCGAGTTAGCACCAGTATTGTCCAACCTTGTATCGACGCAATAGTTAATGCCTTGGGATTGGGATTGAGCAATCCACCAGGAAGCAGAAAATTATGGGCTGCTGGAAAAGACAGTACCATGCCAGCAATACCAGCACCAGCAATCCCTAGTATGGACATGGCAAGGGTTTCGATGGAGAGAGTAAATAACTGTGGGAATTGGACTCCATTAATTTCTGGTGAAAATGCCCTTTGGACAATATCCCCTAAAAGTTCCTGAGTACGAGGAGACCAAACCTTGCTGAGTCCGGGACTGACATACCAAAAGCTCAAAAAGCAAAGGCAGACTAAAATCAAAAGCAGGCTTAGATTAATCCGACGGCGCAATATAGCACTACTGATATCGACTGCGCCGTTTAATAAGACCAGAACATAGAAAAATGTCCACAGTTGCTCGTAACGCAGGGACTGTAAACTCAGAAACATCTGATAACCTAATCCTCCAGCACCAATAATCCCCAGTACTGTTGCTGAGCGAATGGCACAGTCAAAGCGATAGACAGTGTAGGAAAGAAGATTTAAAAAGGCTTGGGGAATCAGACTGTACAGAAGTGCAGTTAAGGGGGATACGCCACTATTGAGCAAGGCCATTAACGGTTCCCGTGGCGTTTCATCCAGAATTTCTGAAAAGACCTTGGCAACGATGGCACCATAGGGAATAGCGATCGCAATTATGGCCACTAGGGGATCTAACCCCCAGATATTGACGAAAAATATCCCCCATATCATCTCATGAATGGCTCTCGGAAAGGCCAGCAGTCCCCGCATGCCTAGCCAAATACTTTGTCCGAGCGGCCAGTGAGGAAAGACGGTCAACCACCACACTTGTGAGGTTAAAATTCCTCCTACCATCCCCATCAAGATACTCAGAAAGGTTCCGCAAGCAGCATAGGCGAGGGTGGTAAGAGTGGCATTCAGGGTCAGGCGCAAAAACTCAGGACTAATCTCTGGGTGCCAACTAGCTCGCAAAAATCGCCATAGTAAGGGAAATCCACCGGGATTGAATAGGTCTTGTTGAAATATTCCAGCTTCGTAGGCGGAAAGAGCAATGGCAACAAAAAACAACAGTACCCACAGCCGATGTCGATCGAGTAAGGGCGGACGAGATAACTGCTTGACTATTGAAAGTAATGTCAATGTTGTTACCCTACTCCCTACTCCCTATGGCCATTAACCGAGGACGAAAGTCTCTCACCCCATCGAGAACTACTATATTGTTTGATATGCTTAATTAAGCTCGGTGACACAGTTGATTCCGGCGTCTGTGTTCTATATAAAGCTTCTATCATTTTCGGCGACAAGTCGGCTGTTGGAATATCAAATACAATCTGTCCTTGTCGTAATCCTACTAAGCGATCGCAATAATTGCGGGCAAATTCCAGGGCGTGCAAGCTAATTATTAATGTCTTCGAGCCTGTGTCACTTATATCCCTGAGCAAATTCATAATTTCCCGACTCAATTGAGGGTCTAAATTAGAAATGGGTTCATCAGCCAGAATCACCTCAGGATTTTGCACTAGCACTCTGGCTAAAGCTACCCGTTGTTGCTGTCCACCAGATAGTTTATCAGTTGGTGCATACAGCTTTTCTGGAATTCCGACTTGAGTTAAAGCCTTTGCAGCTGTTTCCACTTCTAAAGGAAACACTAAAGAAACGGCTGCTTTGACAAATGACCAGCGCCCTAAATGGCCAGCATTGACATTATGAATCACCCTGAGATTATTGACGAGATTAAACTGTTGGTAAACTGTACCAATTCGTCGCTGTACCTGACGCAAGCGATGGGGAGATAGCTCAGAAAGATTGCGCCCTAAAGCGTAAACTTGCCCTTGAGTGGGGAGTAATGTGCCATTGAGCAGGCGAATCAAGGTGCTTTTTCCGGCACCGCTTGACCCAACTAGACCAACTCTTTCACCTGGATAAATCTTGAGGTTAACATTAGCCAGTGCCCGAAACTGACCAAATTGCTGGGATACCTGTTTGAGTTCAAAGATTGGTAAGCTGTTGTGCATTTCAACTGTATATTAGTGAAATCAAATAAAAAGATATATCCCACTATCATTTTGCATTTTGCCAATAGCCATGCATGGCTTTTGCATAGCTAAAACGTATTTAAAATACCTTTTAGCTTAAACCTAGGTGATTGCTCATTTGATTTTACCAATTTTCCTACCAACTGCCTCAATCTGAGCATAATTGCTATTTTCTGTAGGAATAAACTTAGCTGCCCCAAACAAGTCGAGAATCTCTTTTTGTTCTGGAACATTAGGGTCTAGTTTTAACAAGGCTGCTTGGACTCGCTGGACAAAATCATCGCTATAGCGCTCTTTTACCTTAGGATTAATTACCCAGTGGTAGTCATAATAGGAAGGGGTTTGCCAAATTACCTCAACCTTCTCTAAATCGACTTCCCCTGAATTAACCCGACTCTTCCAGACCTGTTCGTTTAACGCTCCAGCTTTATAACTACCAGCTTCTACTAACTGAATCGTTTTGTCGTGGGAACCAGAAAACCCAATTTTGCCCTTAAAGTCCTCCAGTTGCACCCCAGCTTGCTCTAGAAAATACTGAGGCATCAAGCGTCCAGAGGTTGAAGACTCACTACCAAAGGTAAAGGTGTTTCCTTTTAAAGCTTTCAGACCACTGATATCCTGAATCGGCTTAATCTGACTGTTTTTATTAGCGATAAAAACAGTGTGGAATTCTGCATCAATGTCTCGCTGAGCGATCGCTTCTGCCCCATCTACCTGCAACCGCGCCTGAACCCCTGTCAGTCCGCCAAACCAGACGAGATCTAAGTCGCCGACTCGAAACGCTGTCACCGCAGCCGCATAGTCAGTTACGGGCTTGTATTCTACTGGTACACCAAGCTCTGCTTCTAGGTAATCAGTCAGCTTGCTGTAGAGTCGCTGCAACTTTTCTGGATCTTGATCGGGAATCGCTCCTGTAGTGAAGGATTGTACCTGCGCCCCATTCCTAGAGGAGGTCGCAGAATTCGGTTGAGACGAACAGGCGCTAAAAGGCAGCAATACTATAAATAGTAGTCCTAGTAAACTTTTTTGCATAGGTATGTTTGGGTGATTATCAAATCATGATCCTGACAATCATACACTATCTAGCAATTTTTAATTGGGTGAGGTACTTTCGTTCTAGGGAGTAGGGAGTAGGGAATAGGGAGTAGGGAGTAGGGAATAGGGAGTAGGGAGTAGGGGAAAAAATCTGTGTACCTCATAGCTATTAAAAACACTATATACCAATCAAATCGGTGAGAGACACAAGTTGTTTGAGTTTAGCTACCGCAGCCTTAGGAAATAAATTTAAACAAGTAATTTTTATGTTATAATAAATCAGGTATTTATAGATAATTTTATTGTCAAACTAAGGCTGAATTTATTACTTATAAATAATGGTATTTATAGGGATTAAATAAGGTTATATATTATGCAGCAAGATTCCCATCCCATTACCAAAGATTTAGTGCTAGTTGGTGGCGGTCACAGCCATGCGATCGCGCTGAAAATGTTTGGCATGAAACCCATTCCAGGGGTCCGTCTCACCCTCATTACTGATACCTCCCATACTCCCTATTCAGGGATGCTTCCTGGTTATGTCGCAGGTTTTTACAGTTACGATCAAGCTCATATTGATTTGCGCCGTCTGGCTGGGTTTGCTAAGGCACAGTTATATCTAGACCGCGTCATTGGTCTGGACTTACATGATAATAAAGTTATCTGTAGCAACCATCCTCCCGTTGCTTTTGATTACTTGTCGATTGATATTGGCAGTACGCCAGGGACAATGTCAACGCCGGGAGCGGACAAGTATGCGATCGCTGCTAAACCCGTCCCTAAGTTTTTGGCAGCTTGGGAGGGAATCGTGGCAGGAGTAACACAGAACCCAAAGCAACCTCTGAGCCTTGGGATCGTTGGTGGTGGGGCAGGGGGAGTAGAATTGGCACTGAATGTACAAGGCAAATTACATAAACTATTGCATCAACGATTGACTAATGCTCCCCAGCCCAGTAAGAATTTACAAATTCACCTGTTCCATCGAGGCACTAAACTGTTACCCCATCACAATTATTGGGTCAGCAACCACTTAAAAAAAATTTTATTACAGCGGGGAATTCAGCTTCATTTACTTGAACGTGTCAGCCAAATATCCCCCCATTTCGGTCAGAATAAACTGAATCAATCGATAGCAAACAATAATAGTGAAAGTGCTAATTTATATCCCCAATTACTACCCCAATTACTAACTGTTATCTGTGACTCTGGATTAAAGGTAGAATGTGATCATGTCTTTTGGGTCACTCAAGCTTCGGCTCCAAGTTGGATTAAAGCCTCAGGATTAACCACAGATGAGCGGGGGTTTATTCTCGTTGCTGATACCCTCCAATCAATTTCCCACTCCCATATCTTTGCAGCCGGTGATATTGCTACTATGCAAAATTACCAACGTCCCAAAGCTGGGGTATTTGCCGTCCGTCAGGGCAAGCCGTTATTTGAAAACCTGCAACGAATTGTATTAGGAAAAAAACTTATCCCCTACATTCCCCAGAAGCGCTATCTAAGTTTAATTGGCACAGGGGACAAACGTGCGATCGCATCTTGGTCATTGTTTGGTTGGCACTCTCGATGGATGTGGCAGACGAAAGATCACATCGACCGGAAATTCATGAGTAAGTTTGAGGACTTACCACCAAGGTCGGAAATGGATCAACAGCACAAAGGAAGCAAGGTTGTAGGGGCAGAAGCCTTGCAGCAGAAGCACCGGATAGAAGCCAAAACTATCCCAATTCCTTCTCAACAATCCCCAACACACCGGACAATGCCCTGTGCTGGCTGTGGTTCAAAAGTCAGTAGTACCACCTTAGAAAGGGTAATCAAACGGCTCTCCATCTTGGAAAGACCTGATATTGTGATGGGACTGAAAGACCCTGATGACGCCGCTGTCTTGCAAGTTCCAGAAGGTCAATTGATGGTACAGACTATCGATTATTTTCGCAGCTTGATTGATGACCCCTATATCTTCGGTCAAATTGCCACCAATCATTGTTTGAGTGACATTTTTGCCATGGGGGCAACTCCACAAAGTGCCTTAGCCGTCGTCACGATTCCCTATGGGACAGAAGATAAGGTCGAGGAAACCCTTTATCAAGTCATGTCTGGAGCCAACAAAATCCTCCAAGAATCTCAGACTTATTTAATTGGTGGCCATACTACCGAAGGGACAGAATTAGCCTTTGGCCTATCCTGCAACGGTCTCGTTCATCCTGAAAAACTGCTGCGCAAAAGCGGTATGAAACCTGGTCAAGTGCTGATTCTGACTAAAGCGATTGGGACAGGAACTCTCTTTGCTGCTAATATGCGCTACCAAGCCAAAGGTCGCTGGATTGAGCAGGCAGTGGAATCCATGTTACTATCCAATCAAACCAGCGCCCAAGTCTTTCGTGAATGTGGAGCAACAGCTTGTACTGATATTACCGGATTTGGACTGTTAGGGCATCTCCTGGAAATGGTTAACGCCTCAAACGTCAGCGTGGAATTAGAGTTAGCAGCGATTCCGATTTTACCAGGAGCAATAGAAACTGTGCAAGCAGGAATCACTAGTTCTATTCACCCTAAAAATTTACGTTCGTCTATCTACATCAAGAATCGATTAGACCTTAGTCATTTACCTAACTACCAGTTGTTATTTGACCCTCAAACCTCTGGTGGACTCCTAGCAGCTATTCCAGCGGAAAAAGCTGATGAATGTATTAATAAATTGAAAGCTTTTGGTCATCAAGAAAGCTGCTTAATTGGTCGGGTCATCCCAGCTCCAGAAGCTATGTCGAGAGCGATTACTATTATATAGCAGTTCTCAATTGGGTGAGGTACTTTCGTTCTTGGTTAATGAGAGTAGGTAGTAGGCAGTAGGGATGGAGCGCAGTCTTAAAGGCTAACACATGGATTGTAGTGATATGCCTAGGTATTATTGCTAGTTAATAGCAGTTAGTCAGAATAGCTTCAAATTTTTTTCGAGCTATTGAATCTTTCTATGGTAGTATAAGTTTTTGTACAAGAGTATCTTGCCACCAATTCTTCTTTCAGGAGCTGTATGGTATCTAATCCCCAAGTCTTATCAACTAGCAAAGGTACCCTGAGCGCGATCGCACTAGGTAGTAACCTCGGTGATTCTCAAGCCACCTTAGAAGCTGCTCTGATTGAACTCGAACAAACTCCAGGGATTACTGTCAAAACCCGCTCCAGTTGGTACAAAACTAAACCTATTGGACCTCTGCAACCAGATTATCTCAATGGTTGCGCCCTAGTGGAAACACAACTAAGTCCCCAAAAATTGCTAGAGACTCTGCTAGAAACAGAGCAAAAGTTTGGTAGAGTTCGTGTGGAACATTGGGGAGCAAGAACCTTAGATTTAGATTTAATCTTGTTTGGTAACCTGATTCTAGATACCCCTGATCTAATCATACCTCACCCACGCATGAGAGAAAGAGCCTTTGTGTTAGTGCCCTTGGCCGAAATTGCTCCTGATTGGATAGAGCCAGTTTCGGGAATGAAAGTCTCCCAACTTCTCGAAAGGTTAGATATTTCCGGAGTTACTCGATTTTAATTTTTAGGATATCAAATCCCCTTGGTGGACTATAATAACAACAGAAAAAACCAAGGCAAGGCAACTTAGCCTAATGCCGATGAATGATATATAATTGGGGGTAAAACCAATCCCAAAACGTAAGCTATCAACTATCAGCGATTAGCGCTACGCGCACGCTACGCGAACAGTTATCAGGCGCTTTAACTGAACGGGGTGGGATGAGTAAAACGAGCAGGGATTTTCAACTAGCTGTACCAGCCCGTAAGGTTGTTTACTACTTCCCGTTGATTAGCTGACGGCTGATAGCACCTCAAGTAGCGTGGCCAACGGCCAACGGCTGAATACTTACCCGAAAACAATGCTGATGGAGTAACTCAAGCAGTATTATAAATTGAAAAACAATGGTGAAAAAAGACAATGCTCAAAAAAGCTTTAGTGACCGGATCAGCAGTGGGAATTGGAAGAGCGATCGCTCTCGATTTAGCTAGTAAGGGATTTGATGTTGCATTTCACTATAACCGCAGTGAAGAAGCAGCCAAGCAAGCTTCTCAGGAAGCAGCGACTCACGGAGTAAAAGCGATCGCCCTACAAGCAGATGTAACTAACCCCGAGCAGGCAAAATCTCTGGTAGAACAGACGGTTGAGCAATTAGGTGGTTTGTCTGTTGTAGTCAATGTTGTAGGTAATTATCTCTACAAACTAACTAGCGAAATATCAACAGAGGAGTGGCATGAAATTCTTGACTCCAACCTTAATTGCACTTTTTACATTACTCAAGCAGCAATTCCCTATCTCAAAGCAGCTAACTGGGGACGTATTATCAATTTTGCGACTACACGTGCACATCATGTGACAGCACGTGAGAACCATGCAATTTATATCATCGCTAAAACTGGGATTATCATTTATACCAAATCTATAGCTAAGGAGTTGGCAAAAGATAATATCAAGATCACTGCCAATGTAATTGCACCAGGAGTAGCCGAAAATTCTATTGGCTTAGAGGAAGTGGTACCTCGGTTACCCATGAAAAGACCGGCAACCTTGCAAGAAATGAACAATGCTGTGTGGTTTTTTATTAATCCCGAAGCAGATTACATAACAGGACAAGTCTTGGAAGTATCGGGAGGCTATCAGCTATAGAATCTGATTCATCTCCTGATAGGAGAGCCTTGATTTATGACATTAAAATTATCGGTTAAAGTCGTAGAAATATGCTTAGTTTAAAAGATTTATGTGAAATTTATGACAAACATCAAGATTCTTTTGATGCAAAAGTTGAAGAATTCACCATTGGAAACAGGTATTTTAACTTTAATGAAAAACCAGCGATTTTAGGAGTGATTAATCTTTCCACTGATTCTGCCTATAAAACTAGCATCTGTTATAGTTCAGAACAAGCAATTAATCGTGCTAAAGTTTTGACGGCGCAAGGTGCCGATTTAGTAGATATAGGTAGTGAAGCTACAGGGGCAACAGCGGCAAGAGTAGATGATTTTAAACAAAACAGTAAACTTATACCTGTTATTGAATCTCTAAAAAAAGAAAATGTATTGACATCTATTGAAACCTATTATCCAGAAGTAGCTAGAGAATGTTTACGGGCTGGTGCAAATGTTATTAACTTAACTGGAGGAGACAATAGTCAGGAAATTTACAAGGCTGTATCTGAGTTCGATGCAGGAATTATTATCTGTTACTTGCAAGGTAAAAACGCAAGAGAAATCGGTGAGTATAAATTGACTGATGATCCATATGATTATTTGGCGAAGGAGATAGAAACAGCAACTAAACTAGGTGTGAAAAAGATTTTTATCGATCCTGGGATGGGTTTTGACTATCAAAACTTTGACGACAAGCATATGAGGATTAAATATCAAATACAAACTCTTTTAAATTCTTTTAGATTTAGAAAGTTAGGGTTTCCTATTTGTAATATACTTCCCACTGCACTGGAATGTTTTGGGGAAGAATTCAGAAGTGGTGAACCTTTCTTTGCAGTCCTAGCAGCACTAGGTAAAACCGATTTGTTGAGAACTCATGAAGTCCCTAAAATTAAAGCTGTTTTAGATACTATTAGTTTATTTTAAATCAAAACTAATGACATCAAGTTTTACCTCCTGTAACGAGGGGCAGTGGACTCCCGGCTCCTCTCGGTGGTATGGTCAACCCTTGGGTGCTCTGCCTGAGATACCAGATGTTAAGTTTGACAACTCTCTGCTGATGATATCTCCTCCCAAGAATATTCCTACGCCTCACAGAGATAAACTAGATTCTGTTGTGGCAAAAATTAATTAAAAAAACTTAAATTAGATGATTACTGTATTAGATAATTTAGAAGACAGTAATAAAATTGTCGCTGTTATTGGAGGTGGCCCTACTGGGATGTCTTGTGCTCTTTGGTTGAAACATCTAGGTTTTTTGGCAATTATCATCGAAAAGAGCAAACAATTGGGAGGTTTACAACGGGTAAGTCACTTTCAAAACGTATGGTACTTGGGATTACCCGGACATACTGGGTATGAGCTTGCGGAGCTGTTTCGGCAGCATTTGAAGGAAGAAAGTATTACTATGCTCTTAGATTCTAAGTTGAAAAGCATAGTCAAAGCAGGAGAGCATTTCAGAATTGTCACCGAGACAGATGAATTCACTGCACAGTGTCTAGTTATTGCTACAGGCCAAAGAATCAAAGGATACGAAGATCTAAAATCAGTTAAAGGCAGTCACGAGCTTTTGTCTTCACCGCGCGTCTGTTTTAACCCCGGCGCTACTCCTTTATTAGTGTCCGATTTAGATAGACAGCTAGTTGCTATAGTCGGTGGTGGCGATAATGGATTAGTAACAGCAATACGTTTTGCCAATACTGCTAAACATATTCACCTGTTCGTTCGCTCTCAACTGCGAGGATTCGATTTGAATCAAAAACAGATCTCCGAGCTAATTCAAGCAGGTCGAATAACTCTGCATCAACCAGTACTTATCAAGGAATTTGAGGTAGGTAAAGACAACATATATATTGCCTTGAAAGGGAAAGACAACCAAGAGTATGAGGTATTCTTAGACTATCTGTGTTTTCGGATTGGCTTTGAGCCCAATGTGGAGCAAATAAATCAACTGTTTAAAGAAGGAGCCGTTGGTTCTCTTGAGCTGACCACAGGAGGATATATCGCCACAGATCAATTTCTGCGTACATCAATTGCAAACATTTACGCTGCTGGAGATGTTACCAATCCTCGCGATCCCTGTGTTGCCACAGCTGTAGCCCAGGGTGCAATTGCAGCTAGGAGTATAGATGAAGATTTGCGAATTGCTAGTTATTAGTGTAACTTAAAATTCCCAATTAATTCCGACTTTATACTTCATTTACAGTTTAAAGTTTTTGACAAAGATAAACCCCTTCTTCTTGATTAGCAGCTTGCCAGTAATCCAAAACCTTAATACCATAACTCTTTAGTATTTATTGAATCATAGGATTAGTATAACGATAGAAAAAAAAATCATCTAATTCTATCTTGGCTTCTCCACTCAATCAGGTTGTTTTATAAACTAAAAATCACATCGTTTTCTAATTCAAAATAAGCAGCAATTTTTTTTAATTGTTGATTTTGTTCATCCTCTTCTATTGTAAATTTAATAGTCCCATCTTTGGCTTTGACTCCAGCATCAAGTAAAAAGTAAAACAGTAATTAACCACTCTTTGGTTAACTCATTATCATATTGAGGAAGAACTTTTTGAATACCTTGCAGATAATCACAGGGGCTAAATTAGCACTAAAAAGCCATATATCTCCCTTGCTTATAAAATTACTTAAAATCGGCAAAATTTATTCAGGATAGAAATTGGGAATCATGCCAAAAAAGGGAATTATATTCCTTTTTTCTTGATTACCGACAAGGGAGATTAAATCATCAGAGTGAAGCAGATCGCAAACAATGGGCTGTACCTGTAAATTAGCAAAATATTATCTAATCTTTTGATCAGAAATTATCGCCAGAGATAAGCTAACATCAACAGGATAATAAGTTAATGATATTTCAGAATTGAATAATTGGGAAACTATAAGTTTATCTTTTTCTCCACCACCACAACCTAAGCCAATTAAATTTAAATTTAGACTATTATCATCTAAAATTTATGCTGTTTTTTTAAACAATTGGCATAGGCATCAATACAGCTTTCATCTTGTCTAGCTGGAGAATAAGTTTCGTGTATTTTTAACCATTTTTGGCTTTGCTTGACACTATCGTAATGAAATTTGT
This sequence comes from Moorena sp., assembly GCF_982860115.1. NCBI lineage: Bacteria > Bacillati > Cyanobacteriota > Cyanophyceae > Coleofasciculales > Coleofasciculaceae > Moorena > Moorena sp. The sequence goes on along the minus strand of NZ_CEYLVT010000086.1, from coordinate 7,360 downwards.
GATTGATTTTACAAGAAGTAAAGCCAGCCAAATAATCTCGAAAAACTCGATCAGGAAATTGACTGGGATGTACGTATACTTTTTCAAAGTCTAACATAGATTATCATAGTAAGTATCAATTTGCTTTTCCAGATAGTCCCTCCATTTGTGATTTTCTCTGGAATCCCATTGCTTAGCTTGTTTTGTCGAATTTTTTGTTTCACAGACCTACCTGGAATAGGTTAGCCCAGTTTCCAATCTTGAAGGGATCACAATCTCACATCACCAATCACTAATCCTGATTTCTGGGCTAGTGGCCAGTAAATCAGGATTTTGTGAATTTCAGGGATCAGGTCGAAGCTATTCCCTGCATAAAACTTGATTGTCACAATACTCTACCATGCCCAAACGCCCTTATTGTCTAGTTGAGCAACAATAAACGGCCCCTTAGTGAAAAATATTCTATCCACTGGCAAGGCATTTCAGGGGAAGTCTGATCTGCTAACTCTCTAGACCTTGAATAATTTCTAGGCTATCAGGAGCTGTTATATTTAAACTTTAAACTCCCCAGGCAAGATTCGAACTTGCGACCAATCGGTTAACAGCCGACCGCTCTACCGCTGAGCTACTGAGGATTGCCAAACAATTGCTCTTCACATCTACTGATTATAATCATAAATTACAAAGTCTGGCAAGTATTTTCGCAAATTTTTTTGAAATCACTGTTGTGTCGGGAGTTTTGAGTACAGGGTACAGTCGGCGCTATTTAGTTTTTACTAAATAGTCAGCTAACTATGAGCCAGTCAGTAGTTGACAGTCAGTAGTCAACAGTCAGTAGTCAACAGTCAGTAGTCAACAATATTATCCTAATGGTTGACTCCTTACCACTGTAGCCCATGGTTGAGTGGGGAACGGCTTGATTCAACGTTGACGTTGAGCAACGGTTTTTGGTTAACCCCTGATTGCTTTTGTTTTTCTAACACTGCTCTGGCTAAAGCAGCTTGTCGTTCCACTTCTTCCTTTAAATGCTGCTTACGGGAATACTCAGCTATCTTGATTCTCGCTTTCTGGTAGGTGGGGGTTTCTTTAGGGATTTGAGACAAATACACTAGCGCTTGAATAAAGTTACCCTGTCCTCCTTGTTCATAGGCTTCTTGTAACAAGTACTCTGCTCGAATCTGTTGCTTTTGCTGATATTCCTTCAGCTTTGGTTGGACTTTAGCACCGGTGCGGGTTTCTGGATGGATTTGTTCGAGTAGTGCGATCGCATTGGTAAACTCTTGCGCTAATGCTTGTTTGTAGGCTTGCTTTAATAACCCTTGGGCTTCTGCTTCAAGGCGAGGTTTTGCCTTCTTGACTAAGGGCTCCATCTTCTTTTGCCAAAAGCCAATTGAGGGCATTTTATCGTATCCCTCAAGCACATCTGACCATCGTTCTTGATAAAAGGCTTGCTCTGTAGACTTAAATAGAGCTTCAGCACCTTGCCATTGTTGTTGCCACTGTTGAACTGTATTTAAAGATTGTTCATAGATCAGACTATCGCTAGGAATCGATTCTGCTAGTGCGATCGCTTCCTCCAAATCACCGGCTTGATAGTGTTTGATTGCCTTTTGGAAAATATCAAATTCAGAACGAGACGCAGAAGCATTTAGTAAAGCATAAAGTCCGATTAAAATAGCTATAGCATTGGAGCTTGCTGCTCCGACTCCGATTTTTTTCAGTAAAGGTGGCAATTTTGGCCAGCTATACAGGGCGAATTCACGGACATACACTTTCCAATGTAATTCCGGCTCATCAGTGCTATGTGCTAAGGTATTATTACTATTTTTTGATTCTTTAGTGTTAATTTTTGAATCGTTATTACTAGTTTTTGAGTCTTTAATACTAAATTCAGTCTCAGACAATGGCGTTGCCTGTTTTAATTCTTGTGAGCTAGACTCCCTAGTCAGTGCTGAGTGTTCAATGGTAACCCTTGAGTCAGACTGAGTATCTAGCACGCTTAATTCAAAAGTGTCATTGTCACTAAACTCGATACTTAGTGCTGAGTGCTCCGTTATCAGTTCTGAGTCAGACTGAGTATCCAGCACGTTGAATTCAAGAGTGTCATTGTCACTAAACTTGATACTGAGTGTTGAGTGCTCCGTTATCAGTTCTGAGTCAGACTTATCAATAGATACTTTTAACTCAGGACTTTGAGTACACATGAGTGTTTTAAGTACAATTAAGGCATCATTGGCTGACTGATAGCGTCGTTTGCTGTGGTAAGACACCATATGGTTGAGTACAAACGCCATTTTATCGCTAACCGATACATGGTTTCGCCAATCAATCTCACCAGTCTCAGGGTGAGCCAATTGCATTGGGGTCATGCCTGTCAGAGCGTGAATCGCAATCATTCCTAGGGAATAAATGTCACTGTTAGGAAAGGATTGACCAGCAAGTTGCTCTGGGGGTATGTAGGCAAAGGGACGAATTGTCTTCGATGGATCAGACGATAGGATCTCGGTCACATGGGGTTGGATTGACTTTGAATTAATCAGCTCAGCAGCACCAAAGTCAATCAAAACTAGCCTACGGTCTGACTCTCGTCTGATTAGGTTATTGGGTTTGAGGTCTCTATGAATTATCCCTTGGCGGTGAATAAATTCTAGGATGCCTAAAACATCTTCTAATAGTTCAATGCACTGGTTTTCGCTATAACGTTTATTACTGTTTTGACTGATTGGCAGTTCAGTACTAAGAGTTTCTCCGACAATTAAGTTTTGAACTAAGTAAAATCCCTGGTGATCTTCAAAATAATCAAGTAGACGGGGAATTTGGTTATGGCTGCCCAGTTTGATCAAGGTTTGAGCTTCATTGAGCCAGAGACGCTTAAGAAATTGCCATTTTTGAGGATCATCGCTTTTGGGCTGAAGATACTTAATCACATAGCGGGGATGGCCCTGTTGTCGGGTATCCTCTGCGATATAGGTTTTGCCAAATGCCCCAGCACTTAAAGATTCAATGATTTTATAACGCCCGTTGAGGAGCTTTCCCCATAGGGAATGATTTGGATTAATTTTCAAAGAATTTTTTCCTACCAGAATCACTTCTATTTAGTTTTTTTCAAGAAACCAACAGTGTTTCCGGAATTAGTGGTTTACAGAAGTAATTAGATGTGCTGTAGCGTCACCCGGTAGAAAATAGAATGTAAGCAATCAGCTATATTAAATCAGCTATATTAAATAAGATATATTCAATCAGCTATCAGTGATCAGCCATTTTAATCATGAACCTTACTCCCGTTGCGGGATGATCTGACAATTGTTGACAACCCCAAAGCTTCCACTGTTCACCCCTCTTCCCTCTCCGGATTTTGTCCTCATTTGCTACAACAGAAAGCAACTGGGTATAAAAACTATATGCCAGGATAGATATTAGATGTGTGTTCTTCGGTGGTCATCATATCCGCTTCTTAAACATGGAAAGTTGAAATTAGCACTATGAGCAAGGATTTAGACTTTAGCCCCCAGGGCTATGAAATTAAACAAGAGTTAGGACAAAATCACGCTGGGGGTAGAGTCACCTACCTGGCGACACAACTGGAGACTCAGCAACCGGTTGTGATTAAGCAGTTGCAGTTTTCCCAATTAGGCACTAGCTGGGCAGAATACGACACTTATGAACGAGAAATTAAACTCCTGCAGCAGCTCAATCATCCTAGCATTCCTCGCTATATCGATTCTTTTGACACTCCCACTGGATTTTGCTTAGTCCAAGAATATAAACCAGCACCTTCCCTCGCCGAAGATTACCAGTGGACACCACAAGAAGTTAAGCAAATTGCGATCGCGGTCTTGGAAGTCTTGGTTTACTTGCAACGGCGGCAACCTCCTGTGATTCATCGAGATATTAAACCAGAAAATATTTTGGTTGATAGACAGGGCAACTTGAAGGTGTATCTAGTAGATTTCGGTTTTGCCCGGATAGCAGGTGGGGATGTGACCCTCAGTAGCGTTGTTAAAGGTAGTGTAGGGTTTATGCCACCAGAGCAGATGTTTAATCGGCAATTGACCAAAGCATCTGATCTGTATAGCTTAGGCATCACCCTGATTTGCTTGCTGACAGGGACAAAATCTAGCGATATCAACACCTTAGTTGATGAGAATTATCGGATTAATTTCAAACCACTGTTGCCCAAGCTAAATCCTCAGTTTATTCATTGGCTCCACAAAATGGTGGCACCTAACCTCAAACATCGCTATTCCGATGCAGCAACTGCCCTAAAAGCCCTGAAGCCGATTGATGTGGTGAATGATATCACTCCTCTAAAAACACTGTTGCAGGCGATACAACCAACAAAGGCAGTAGTAAAACTTGCAACCCTCAGCCTTGTGGCTGCTTCTTCATCAGCTATAACCTATGGCTGGGTCACTAGTCCAGCCAGACAGTTGCTAACCAGTGGAGAATGCCAAGGCTGCAATCTCCCCAATACCAACCTACAGGATAAGAACCTCAAGCAAGCTAAGCTGCAGGGGGCGAATCTCAGTGGTGCCGACCTAGAGGGGACTAACCTGTGGAAAGCTGACCTCAGGGGGGCTAACCTGTCGGGAGCTAACCTCGAAGGGGCTAACCTAAACGGTGCTCGCTTGCATGGTGCTAACCTGGGCGGGGCTAACCTTAAAGGCGCTAACTTAGACATCAAGAGGGCTAAGCGCTGGCGTTTTAACCTCAAGGGTGCAACTATGCCTGATGGCTCTGTACATAAGTAGTTCATCGTGTCTGGTTGAATACTTATCATTCTGGGTTAATCGTCAATTGAAAATCGATAATTGAAATTGAAATTGAAAATTAACAATTAACAATTAACAATTAACAATTAACGATTAACCTAAATACCAAGTGATTAACCTGACTCGATATGACTAATTAAATTGAAAGATGTGACCAGAACGAGCACGAGAGTATTTCACTGTTGCTATCTGGTTAGAGGAGCGATCGCTTACTGTGATCAATCCTGATTTATTGCTCAAGTGCATAGAGGATTGAGTTAAACGGGTGATGGGGAAGCGCTTAACTTCGTTAGGTTGGAGAATGCCACTCAGGAGTTGGGGACGACCTAGTTTATCTGCCATCTCCCAGCCAGTGAGATCAATGGCTTCACTGGTCACATTCTTCAACTCAACCCACTCCCTTCCCCCTTCATCGGAGCCTTCAGGATTAGGTAATGCCGCTACGATTATCACAGGACCATCATTCTTGATGATATCATCTACTGGCACAACTACTGGACGATCCATATCCGGTTCTTTTGTGCCATCCTTGCTCAGGAAGATGGGAAAGAAGGAACGAATAAATTCGCCACGGCTACCATTAGGATTGGTACTGCGGTAGAGGACTAAATCGTAAGTGGCATCATTGATAGTAGTTCGAGCCTTGTCACGAATTTTGCCGTAGACACTTTCATAATAGGCAACGGTTGCAAGCGCGATTTCACATTCAGGGCTTGGTCCAACAAAAAATCCGCCTTTCTTCTTGAACAATTTAGCAATAACATTGCCTCCCATATCAGTCACGTTTTGGGTCATTTGTAATGTGACCACATTGGGATTATTTGGTCCTTGATTACCTCGTAAGTCATACTTGTAGCCTAGAAAATTGACTCGCTGATTTTTTTCATCAAGGTAGAATTTTATCCATGAGTGGTAACCAGATATAGTGCCAAGGGTTTCTCGTTGATCTCCAGAGCGGATATTGTATTTTCCTTCCCCAACAAATACATGCTCAAAGCCAGAAGCAAAGTGAGTTGATTTGCCCCTGAAGTAATTGGTATAGAGTTCAAACCAGATTCGCTGTAGCTTGTGTCTAAATTGCTGCTCCGAAAGAGTCTCACCTAACTCTTTGTTAATATAGTTTCGGGCAAGCTGTATCGGTTTTGTAGACATAATCAGAGAAATAAAATCTAACTGCTCATGTTCTTCTTCTTCAGGAGTAAATTCTGGGTCAAGAGAACGAATAGCGTAGTTATCTAAGAGTTTAATGAAACTAGCATAGGTGCGGGTTTTATTCAATTTGTCTTCATTGACTTTATAGAATAAGGGTCGGGTAGCTAAGTCGATTTCCCGTTTACCACTAGCTTTGACCTGCTCATCTAATAGAATGTCAGCAGTTTCGTCTTCCCATTCTCCGGAGCTAGTGCGAGTGCTAACCGAGAATTGGTTTTCGTCACTTTCCCAAATTTGTTGATAAATATTAGTTTCGCTCATGTCTCTATTGTTTAAGTTAAAGGATGTAAAAGTTGTTGAGTATATCTATGGAAAATTGAATGATTGACGGTCAACGGTCAACGCTCAATAAATTTATCTTAGGCTGATTATTTTCAGGAAACAGTACCCTTGAGGGTACTTTTTTATTGCTCAGTCACCCAGGGGGTAAGTAATCTCAAATCTGAGTATTAAACTCCATTAACCCACTCCACCCATTCCAGTCATTCGGTTAGATAGCAACAATGCAATAGTTTTACAACACCCATACAACCTATTCAATCCTCTTAACTCACTAGACCTATTCCAGTCATTCGGTTAGATAGCGACAATACAATAGTTTTACAACACCTAAACCACCTATTAAGTATGTTTAGTCTATTAACCCCATTATAGCGACTCTATGAGGGTAGCGATAATGCAATAGTTTTTCTAACCCCTTGCATGTTATCCAAAATGTGGTTATACTATTAGTATCGTTAAAGCAATGGTTTTGCCGCCATGATGATTTCTACCGCACAAGCCGCTGATTTACTGGGTGTTTCCGCCACTCGCGTCCGTTACCTTCTGGGCAAGGGCAGAGTCAAAGGAGCGTATAAGGTGGGTAGAACTTGGGTGATTCCTTTGTTTGATGGCATGCCAGTGGTCACTCCTGGCACTCGTGGACCAAAGCGGAATTGGTCAAAGCGTACAAATTACACGAAGGCTGTGATCCACGTTAATCAGAAAGTCATTCGCCAAAATCACAACACCGGGGAACGCAATCCAGTGATTACAGTAAAACGAGGTTCTAAAAACATTTACGGTCATACTGTGGAAGTCAATGGCCCTTGTCGGGTGATGTATCGCCCTGATAATCCGCTACATTGTGGGGCAAGGGTGTGGATTGAGACTATCTCGGATTTTCAAGTTATCTGAGCCAAGACTCTCACGGGGTGAAAAGTAGCTTGAAAGCATGAAGCAGCAAGCTTTCAATCACATTGACAGATCCTTTTCACGAACAGGACAGGTATAGCATGTTTAGTTGAGATGTAAACCTAAGAGGTATTTTTTTATCCAATAAAACTCCGTATCTATATCTTTAGCCTCTTGCCTCTTGCCTCTTGCCTCTTGCCTCTTGCCTCTTGCCTCTTGCCTCT